>JBFZDM010000278.1:0-8929 GCA_041307365.1 Chromatiaceae bacterium
GACAAAGCGTCTCGTACAACGTTGAGCAAGGCCAGAAAGGCCCCAGCGCGACCAACGTCGTACCCCAGTAAATCTGGGTGCCAGGTACCCGTTACCTGGTCTAAAAAAGCCCCGCCCCGCCGCGGGGCTTTTGCATTTTAAGCCCATCAAATGACGGCAATTTGCCTTTCTCCCCAGCTTTTTTGATCTTTCCCAGTGCCCCTCCGCATCGGCCGAATGCCCCCAACGGGCAATATCAACCACCCCCTCAATCAGGAACTGGGTGACCTTACCGTGCCATGCGGCGCAGTCTGACCCAGGGCAGGGCCCACCCATGTTCGCGCTGATCCACCTCCCGGCGGGCGGTCCTATCCGGCAACTGGCCGGGGTTCATGCCCCTCGTGACGGCCCCAATACCTCATGTCACCGCCATGGCTAAGAGCAAATACCACCGCCCACCTTGGCGCTACCCTTGCGGATTGGCATACACTCTCAGTCCCCCTCGCTGCATGCCAAGCCCCGATCGGAGCCGACACGGTTATTTCTCATGAATGTTAAAAGATTAGTTCGTCCCCTCTCTTGGTTGGCGATCATGCTGGTGATGTTGACTGGCATGGTTCCGCATCCCCAGGCCATCTCCACCGCGGAGGCCGCCCAGAAGCGGACCCGCGTCGGACTGGTGCTGGGTGGTGGCGGCGCCCGTGGCCTGGCTCACGTCGGCGTGCTTAAGATGCTGGAAGAACTGCGCGTCCCCATCGATTGCATCGCCGGCACCAGCATGGGTTCGATCATCGGTGGGCTCTACGCTTCAGGCATGATGCCCGAAAAGATGGACGAGACCCTGCAGGAGATCGACTGGCGAGGCGTATTCACCGACGGTCCTCCCCGCGCCGATCTGTCGTTCCGGACCAAGCAAGAAGAGCGCGTCCTACTGACCAACAAGGGTATCGGCATCAAGAACGGCAAGGTGCAGTTGCCCATGGGGTTGCTGCAAGGTCAGAACTTGCTCCTGCTGCTGGAGGAACTGTCGCTGCCGGCCGCCGGCATCCGCGACTTTGACAAACTCCGGGTTCCCTTCCGGGCCGTCGCCACCGACCTGGCCACCGGTGACGCCGTGGTGCTGGGATCCGGGGAACTGGCCAAGGCGATGCGCGCCAGCATGTCCATTCCCTCCGCCCTGGTGCCTGCCGAACTGGACGGCAAATTGCTGGTGGATGGCGGCATGGCGGCCAATGTTCCGGTGGACGTGGTCCGGCAACTGTGTCGGCCGGATGTCATCATCGCGGTGGACGTCGGCGCGCCGCTGCTCCCGGCCAGCGAGCTGACCTCGGTGCTGTCCATCACCGAGCAACTCACCGGTTTCCTGACCGTGCGCAACGCCCAACAAGAACTCGCAACCCTGGGACCCAGAGATATCCTGATCACCCCGGACCTGAAGGACATCTCCAGCCTTGCTTTCGAGCGATCCGCGGCGGCGGTTGAGGTCGGATACACAGGGGCCATGGCCAAGCGGAACGAACTGAGCCGGTTATCACTGGCGCCGGACGCCTATCAAGCCTATCTGGCCTCCCGGCCAAAATTGCCGGAAAAAAATCATCCCGTCATCGACTTCATTCGTATCGACAACGACACCCGGCTATCCGATCAGGTGATCGAACAGCAACTGCATATCAAGCCGGGCGATCGGCTCGACCCCGAGAAACTCAATCGTAATCTCAATGTCATTTACGGTATGGGTGATTTCCAGCAGGTCAATTATGCGCTGGTCGAGGAAGAAGGTAAGACAGGTCTGCTCGTCGAGACCAAGCGCAGATATATTGGAGACAATAACTTGAATTTCGGTCTCTATCTTGGCGCGAACATGAAGGGTGACTCCATGTTCAATATCAGCGCCGCCTACACCATGGCGCAGATCAATTCCCTGGGCGCGGAATGGCGCAGCTTTGTCCAGCTTGGCAGTAACATCGCGTTGGAAACGGACTTCTATCAACCACTGGATCCCGACCAGAAATACTATATCAATCCCTTCCTGAGCTACGAACAGTATAACCTTGAACTTCAAAATCAAACCTTTGGCGAAAGCACCGGCTTCCGGGTCCGCCAGTTCCAGTCCGGAATCGAAGCCGGTCGCAATCTGGATAATTGGGGGCGCATGTCCCTTCGCTTGTTTTATAGCTCGGGTAAAAATTCCCGCCGTCTGGGCATACCCTCTCCCTACGAAGGTGATTTCAACGACAGCGGTTACTCGATTAGCCTCGCGGCGGACACCTTGGACAGTATCAACTTCCCAACCAAAGGGCTCTACAGCAATCTTCGCTACCGTAGCGCCCTGACCGCCCTCGGCGCCGACCAGGACTTCCAGATCCTGCACCTGGAAGCGGTCAAGCCCTATACCTGGGGCAAATTCACGCTCATTCCCCGGCTGCACCTGGGCGGCACTCTCTCCGGCGAACCCGGACCGGAGAATTTATTCATCCTGGGCGGATTCCTGAATCTGTCGGGTTTTCAACCTGGCGACATCTCGGGACAGTACGCCGCCCTCGGGGAACTGATCTACATGTACCGCCTGGACAGTGCCTCGTCGGCGTTTAGCATCCCTCTTTACGCTGGCGGCTCATTGGAAATCGGCGGTGCCTGGAATGACCTCGACGACATCAGCGGCGATCCGCCGATCCTGGCTGGAAGCCTCTTCCTGGGCGCCGATACACCGCTGGGTCCCTTCTATCTCGGCGCCGGCCTCAATGATGACAGTACGGGCTCCCTCTACATGCTGCTGGGAAAACTGTTCTGATGACAATTACCCGGCCCGTGGCCAGGGGCCCTGTTCCACCACCGGCATGGCGCGCCGTGGCAACTTCACGGCGTGCCGTCGGGTTCCCTGGCGCCTTCCTCAGGCAAACTCTATCAGCAGGTCCTTGGCGTTGACGCTCTCGCCGTGGCGGGCGTGGATGGCATGGATGACGCCCTCCTGCTCGGCGGTGAGCATGGTCTCCATCTTCATGGCCTCGATGGAGACGAGGGGATCCCCCTTGGCCACCTTCTGACCGACATGGACGGCGACGGTGACGATGGTGCCGGGCATGGGGGCACCGACGTGTCTGGGGTTGCCTTTCTCGGCCTGGAGCTTGGCCTTGATGTTGGCGAGGCCCGCCTTGGGCACGCGGATGACGCGGGACTGGCCATTGAGTTCGAAGAAGACCTTGACCATGCCTTCGGCGTCCGGCCCCGCCATGCCCTGCTCCGAGACGATGAGGCTCTTGCCGCGTTCAAGTTCGACGCTGATTTCCTCGCCTCCTTGGACGCCGTAGAAAAAGGCCGGGGTCGGCAGCATGGAGACATCGCCATAGAGGCGGCGGTGGGCGGCATAGTCCTTGAACACCTTGGGATACATGAGATAGGAGGCCAGGTCCGTGTCGCCGATCTGGCGCCCGCTGGCGGCCTCGGCCTCGGCGCGCGCGGCCTCCAGGTCCACGGGTGGCAGCCAGTCGCCGGCGCGGCCGGCAAGGGGCGGCTCTCCCTTGAGCACCTTCCGTTGCAAGGCCGGAGGGAAGCCGTCGGGCGGATAGCCCAGTTCGCCCCGCATGAGGGAGATGACGGAATCCGGGAAGGCGACCTCGCGGACCGGATTGGCCACATCCTCCGGTGTCAGGCCATTGGCGACCATGAAGAGGGCCATATCGCCGACCACCTTGGAGGTGGGCGTGACCTTGACGATGTCGCCAAAGAGACGGTTGACATCCGCATAAGCCCGGGAGACCTCGCCCCAGCGATGGTCCAGGCCCATGGCGCGGGCCTGCTCGCGCAGGTTGGTGTACTGGCCGCCGGGCATCTCGTGGCGATAGACATCGGCGGTGCCGGAGCGGATATCGGCCTCAAAGGGGGCGTAGAAGCGGCGCACCCCTTCCCAGTAATGGGACAGCCCCTGCATGGCATCGAAGTCGAGGCCGGGATCGCGGTCGCTCCCGGCCAGGGCGGCGGCGATGGAACCGAGGTTGGGCTGAGAGGTGAGTCCGCTCATGGCGTCCAGGGCGCCATCGACGGCGTCGCAGCCGGCCTCCACGGCGGCCAGCACCGAGGCGGCGGCGATGCCGCTGGTATCGTGAGTGTGGAAGTGGATCGGCAGGCCGATCTCCTGCTTGAGGGCCAGCACCAGTTCACGCGCGGCGCGGGGCTTGCAGACGCCGGCCATGTCCTTGATGCCCAGGATGTGGGCGCCGGCCTTTTCGAGCTGCTTGGCCAGATCGACGTAATAGGCGAGGTTGTACTTGGGCCGCGCCGGGTCCAGAAGGTCGCCGGTATAGCAGATGGCCGCCTCGCACAGGGCACCGGTCTCGATCACGGCGTCCATGGCCACCCGCATGTTGTCCACCCAGTTGAGGGAGTCAAAGACACGGAAGACGTCGATCCCCCCCCGCGCCGCCTGTTGCACGAAATAGCGCACCACATTGTCGGCGTAATTGGTGTAGCCGACGGCGTTGGAGGCGCGCAGCAACATCTGCAGGAGGATGTTGGGCGCGGCGGCGCGCAGGCGGGCCAGGCGCTCCCAGGGGTCCTCCTTGAGGAAGCGCAGGGCGACGTCGAAGGTGGCGCCGCCCCAGCATTCCAGCGACAAGAGTTCCGGCAGCAGGCGCGCGTAGTGGGGGGCGATCTCGACGAGGTCGTGGGTGCGCATGCGCGTGGCGAACAGGGATTGGTGGGCGTCGCGCATGCTGGTGTCGGTGAGCAGGACGCGCTTCTGGTCCCGCATCCAGGCGGCGAATGAGGTGGCGCCCAGGGCCTTGAGCCGGTCACGCGCGCCGGGAGGCGGGTCCAGGGACAGATCGCAAGGGGGCTTCACCGGCGGAGCCAGGGGCAGGGCGGGCAGGGCGCGGCCCTTCATTTCCGGGTTGCCGTTGACCCTGACGTCGCCGAGGAAGCGCAGCAGGCGGGTGGCGCGATCGCGGCGCTTCTGGAACCTGAAGAGCTCCGGCGTCTCGTCGATGAAGCGGGTGGTGCACTCCCCCGAGAGGAACAGAGGGTGCCTGATGACGTTTTCCAGAAAGGGCAGGTTGGAGGACAGGCCGCGGACGCGAAACTCGCGCAGGGCGCGGTCCATGCGCCGCGCCGCCTCGTCGGGGCTGTGGCCCCAGGAGGTGACCTTGACCAGCAGGGAGTCGTAGAAGGGGGTGATGACGGCACCGGTATAGGCGGTGCCACCGTCGAGGCGGATGCCGAAGCCGGCCGGGCTGCGATAGACGCCGATGCGGCCATAGTCGGGGGTGAAGCCGTTTTCCGGGTCCTCGGTGGTGATGCGGCATTGCAGGGCGTGGCCATTGAGGCGCACATCCTCCTGCAGGGGCACATAGGAGTCCTCCTCGCCGAGGCGCGCCCCTTCGGTGATGGCGATCTGGGCCTTGACGACATCCACGCCGGTCACCAGCTCGGTGACCGTGTGCTCGACCTGGATACGCGGATTGACCTCGATGAAGTAGAAGTTGTCCGTGTCCACGTCCATGAGAAATTCGACGGTGCCGGCGTGACTGTAGTGTGCCGCCCGCGCCAGCCGCAGGGCCGCGTCGCAGAGTTCGGTCCGGCGAGTCTCGGTCAGATAGGGGGCCGGGGCGCGCTCGACGACCTTCTGGTTGCGCCGCTGGACCGAGCAATCGCGCTCGAAGAGGTGGACGAGCTGGCCGTGGGTGTCGCCCATCACCTGGACCTCCACATGGCGCGCCCGGCGCACCAGCTTCTCCAGATAAACCTCGTCATTGCCGAAGGCCGCCAGGGCCTCGCGCCGCGCCACCTCCATGGCCGGCCCCAGGTCCGCCTCGGTCTCCACCACGCGCATGCCGCGCCCGCCCCCGCCCCAACTGGCCTTGAGCATGAGGGGATAGCCGACGGCCGCCGCCAGGGTCTTGGCCCCCTCCAGGTCGCGGGGCAGGGCGCCCGTCGCCGGCACCACCGGCACCCCCGCCCGTTCCGCCAGCTCCCGCGCCGACACCTTGTTGCCCAGGAGCCGCATCACCCCCGGCCTAGGGCCGATGAAGGCGATGCCCGCCAACTCGCAGGCCTCGGCAAAATCGGGATTTTCCGACAGAAAGCCATAACCGGGGTGGATGGCGTCCACATGATTCTCGCGGGCGAGACGGATGATGTCCGCGATATCCAGATAGGCGGCGATGGGCTTCTTGCCGGCGCCCACGAGATAGGCCTCGTCGGCCTTGAAACGATGCAGGGCGAAGCGGTCTTCGTTGGAGTAAATGGCGAAGGTGCGGATGCCCATCTCGCTGGCCGCGCGCAGGACGCGGATGGCGATTTCGCTGCGGTTGGCGACGAGGAGGCGGCGGATCTTTTTCATAGTGCAAGGGCCTGAAGCGGGAGGAGAGGGGGTATCCTGAAAAAGGGATATAACTTTGCCATGGCTGGCGCCAATTCGCCATGGGGATCACCGGATTGGCTCCCTGCGGGTCCCTGGCTGGCGGAAAAAGGCATCGCCGGCCTTTCCTGGCGCCCGGCCAGGGCCTATAATTGATTCGCGTAACATAAATCGGAGGGCCGCGGTCATGCCACGGGGAGGAACGCGCCCCGGCGCCGGGCGCAAGGTGGGGTCGGGCCGGTGGGGCGAACCGACCCAGGTGGTGCGCCTGCCGGCGAGCCGGGTGGAGATGGTGAACGCCTGGCTCCAGGCGCCCCCCTTGGGGGCGGACCTGGAAGGACTGACGCCGGCCCGGCCTGGCGAGCCCCGGTCACGGCCCCTCTTTGCCTCCCGCGTCCCCGCCGGCTTCCCCTCGCCGGCGGAAGAGTACGTGGAGGGCCCCCTCGACCTCCACCAGTATCTCATCCGCCAGGAGGCGGCCACCTATTACGTCCGCGTCAAGGGTCAGTCCATGACCGGCGCCGGCATCCTGGACGGGGATGTGCTGGTGGTGGACCGCTCGCGGGAGGCCCGCCACGGGGACATAGTCCTGGCCGTCATCGACAACGAACTCACGGTCAAGGAACTCGATCGCCAGGGCCCGGTGCCCTGCCTGCGCTCCCATCACCCGGACTATGCCCCCATCGCCTTGCGGCCGGAGCAGGAACTCCTGGTCTGGGGTGTCGTCGCCGGCGTGGTGCGCAAACTCTGACCGCGCGGCCCCCATGACCCCCTACGCCCTGGTGGATGCCAACAACTTCTACGTGAGTTGCGAGCGGGTCTTCGCTCCCAAACTCCGGCACCGGCCCGTGGTGGTCCTGTCCAACAACGACGGCTGTTGCGTCGCCCGCAGCGAGGAGGCCAAGGCCCTGGGCATCCGCATGGGCCAGCCCTACTTCGAGGTCCGCGACCTGCTGCGCCGTCACGACGGCCGCGCCCTCTCGTCGAACTATGCCCTCTACGCCGACATGAGCCGGCGCCTCATGACGGTGATCGGCCAGTTCAGCCCGGAGCAGGAGGTCTATTCCATCGACGAATCCTTTC
This sequence comes from Chromatiaceae bacterium, assembly GCA_041307365.1. Lineage (GTDB taxonomy): Bacteria > Pseudomonadota > Gammaproteobacteria > Chromatiales > Chromatiaceae > M0108. The sequence continues at coordinate 7,415 of JBFZDM010000278.1, forward strand.
TGCGCTTCACGGGTTTCGACCAATGGGATCTGACTGAACAGGGCCGGCGGCTGCGGGAACGGGTCTGGCAATGGACCGGCCTGCCGGTGGGGGTCGGCATTGGCGCCACCAAGACCCTGGCCAAGTTCGCCAACCGCCTGGCCAAGCGGCACCCCGACTTTAAGGAGGTAGGGGTATGCAATCTGCTCGACCTGTCGTCGGCTCGCCAGCACGGCTACTGCGCGGACAGCCCCGTGGACGCCGTCTGGGGCATCGGCGGGCGCTGGGCGGCCAGGCTCAAGGCCCAGGGCATCCAGACGGTGGCGGACCTGCAAGGCGCGGACCTCGCCACCCTGCAACGCCGCTTCAATGTCGTCCTGGCGCGCACGGCCATGGAGCTGAACGGCATCCCCTGCCTGTCGCTGGAGGAAGCCCCGCCGCCCCGCCAGCAGATCATCGCCTCGCGCAGCTTCGGCATCCCGGTGACGGAAATCGCCATGCTCCGGGAAGCCGTCGCCAACCACGCGGCGCGGGCCGCCGCCAAGCTGCGCCACGAGGGCCTGGCGGCGGGGATCATCCAGGTCCTGATCGCCACCAACCCCTTCATCCCCGAGGAACCCCAGTACCACCCGGCCTGCTGTGTACCCCTGCCCATCCCCACCGCCGATACGGCCCGCCTCATCCGCGCCGCCCTGGCGGGGTTGAGCGCCCTCTACAAGGAAGGCTACCGCTACAAGCGGGCCGGAATCGTCTTGCTGGATCTGGCCCCGGTCGGGGCGCGCACCGGGGATCTCTTCGATCCGGCTCCAGCCGGGATGCGCGCGGGTGATCTTTTCTCCCCGCTGCCGGCCGTGGCGCGGACGCACGACCGTTCCGCCCTGGCCGGGTCACCGGCGCCCACCCCAACGGCGACGGGGGAACGGCGCCAGCGACTCCTGACCCTGCTGGACGACATCAACCAGCGCTGGGGGCGGGGCACCCTGCGCTTCCTCGCCGAGGGCCTGGTCCAGCCCTGGCGGATGCGGCGCGAGCGCATGACGCCCGGCTATACCACCAACTGGCGGGAACTGCCCGTGGTGGGGTAGGGGGCTCGCCACCCCCACTACACCCATCTTCAGCGTCTCAACAATGCCACGACTTAGCCATGACAGAAATAATCACTTTACTCGCGGACATGGTGCTGCTCGCCCATTTTGGCCTCGTCGTATTCGTGGTTGGCGGCCTCGCCGTCATCCTGGTGGGCAATCTGCTTGGGTGGCGATGGGTAAATAATCCCTGGTTCCGGCTTGCCCATATCGCGGCCATCGCGGTTGTAGTCGCGGAGTCGTGGCTGGGCATCACCTGCCCCCTAACCACCCTGGAGTCCTGGCTGCGCGCGCAAGCGGGATCGAGCGGCTATGACGCAAGTTTTATCGAACACTGGGTTCAGCGTATTCTCTTCCACGAGGCGCCGCCCTGGGTCTTTGCCAGCGCCTACACGGCATTCGGGCTGCTTGTTGCCGCCGCCTGGTGGTACTTCCCCCCAAGGCGCCGTTA
>JBFZDM010000095.1:0-2771 GCA_041307365.1 Chromatiaceae bacterium
ACCGGCTTGCCGTCGATCAGCGACGGCCTGGTGTAGTGGGGGTGATCAAGCAGACCATCGACATGGGAATCTTCCCGCGCCGAGTCCGCGTGTCCCAAGGCCCCGGGCAGCAGGCGGATGGCGGCATCCATCACCACCATGGCCGGCAACTCGCCACCGCTTAAAACATAATCGCCGATGGACCACTCCTCGTCCACCCAGCCCTCGATCAAGCGCTCATCGATACCCTCATAGCGCCCGGCAATCAAGATCCAGCCGCTGGCTTGAGCGATGCGCGCCATCTCGCCTTGATCCAGGGGCCGACCCTGGGGACTGAGATAAGCAACCCGGCTACCCGGCGCGGCTCGACGGGCATCGTCCAGGGCCACCCTCAAAGGTTCCACCTTCATGACCATGCCGGGTCCGCCGCCATAGGGGCGATCATCCACGGTACGGTGCGCATCCGACGCATAATCGCGCGGATTCCAGAGGTGCAACTCGGCAATCCCCTGCCCAAGCGCCCTTGCGATAACCCCCTCGTCCTCCAGCGCCCGGAACATGGCCGGAAAGAGGGTAATGACATCGAAACGCACGCCGCTATTCCGGCGGCTAGAAATCCGGGTCCCAATCGACCCGCATACGCCTCCCCTCTAGGTCCACCTCCTTGACCACATCGCCCCAGAGGAAGGGGATCAGGCGCTCGCGTTCTCCACGTACCGCCAGAACATCGTTGCCCGCGGTCGCAAAAAGGTGGTGGACCCTGCCCAAGCTCACCCCATCCAGGGTCTCCACAGCCAGCCCTTCCAGGTCGGCCCAGTAGTATTCTTCCACGCCCAGCGGTGGCAGTTGATCGCGGCGAATCGATATGATCAGACCAACCAGGGCCGCCGCCTGCTCCCGGCCCTCGCATCCTTGAAGGCGAGCAACCAGTCCCTTGCCGTGACGACGGCCCTCGACGGGAAGTCGCCGCTCAGCCTTATCACCCAGGAGCCAGGGCGAATAGGCCAGGATGGCGTCCTTGGGTTCCGTCTCGGAGAAGACCTTGACCCAGCCGCCAACTCCGTAAACGCCGGATATGCGTCCGACCACTAGGGTTCGGTCATCCACCAAGGCATGGGAGGCCATTCGGCAAGCTAGCCAGTTGGCCGCCCTGTCATATTCAGGCGATCAGGAAGCAGCGACGGCCTGGACACCCGTGGCAGCTGGCAGGCTCGCGGCCTCCCTGGCGGCGGTCTTCAGCAATTGAGCCACGCGCTCGGTCGGCTTGGCGCCCTGGGAAAGCCAGTAGTCCGCACGATCGCGGTCCACACGCAGCATGACCTCGCCTCCAACGGCGATGGGATTGAAAAAGCCAATGCGCTCAATGTAGCGCCCATCGCGCCGGGAACGCACGTCGGCGACCACGACTTGGTAAAAGGGACGCTTTTTGGCGCCGCCCCGCGACAAACGAATCGTGACCATAGTTTGTCCTGAATGGTTTCCAGAATCCGACCCGCGCCGAAAGGAGCGCAGGAAAACGTGGCATTCTACCCAATTTGGGGAAAATGAAAAGGACTAAAATTACCCAGAAGTTGGCTAGGGCATGACCGCCGGGGAAAATCTCCAATCCCACTTCGGTGTCAGACCCCATGCCATGTCACTCCCTGCAAGGGATGATTGACGAATCAGAATATAATAGTATTCTTATATTTCTTTCTAGCCATCAGCAACACCCATCGGAGGCTGCCATGAACCCCTGCCCTCGCCCTCCTGAACAAGCCGCGACCCGGCCTGTCCGCGCGCCTATCTTCGTCCCCCTGGCCCTGATCGCAGCCGGCCTGGCTCTTCTGCCCTACGATTGCGTTTTCAACCGGCTATTCGCCCTGATGGTGATCGGCCTCGGCACCATCTCCCTCGCCGCACGGACCTCCGATGTCCTGTGCTGCCTGAAAAGCCACCGTCTCCGGGGGGATGCCCGGGTTAACGGCGACTTGTCGACCTGCATCTGATCCCCCAGTAGGCGACGGATCTGCTTAGTACCTACCCTCTCCCAGCCGAGGCCCTCAAGCCTCTTGGCCAGTATCCGCTGAGGGTTTTGGCAAAAAAAGGGGGCGTCTTGCGTTCGCGAGTCGCCCCTTTGCCCTTCGGGCCGTTAATCTGCTTCGAGGTCAGAAGCGATGGTTCCAACTGATCTCGATTTCCTTTTGCTCCATGTAGAGGCTGCCGGACTGGGCGCCCGTGATGTTTATGTTGCGGTCAGTGATCTCCTCCTCTGGCATGTAGGCCAGGGAGAGGTTGAAGGAGTCATTGGCACTGTGGCGATAGCTGGCGCCTAGGGTGAAGGTCCACTTGATGGTAGCCGGAGCCAAAACGTTGAAGAGGCCCTCGCCACCGGGCGCGAAGTCGCTGGCATAGCTGGCGCCGGCCATGAAGCTGAACTTTTCGTTGTAGTCCCAGCGCGCGCCAAGCTTGAAGACGTCCATGTCATCCCAGCCGAAACCCAGACCCTCATCACCCCCCAAACAATAATCAGGCTTGGGTGTCATCATGAAACAGGCCTGGATGTTGGCATTGTTGGAGTTAGCCACCGCCTTGATATCATCATAAAAGATGCGCTGCCAGTCGAAGGCGACCACCAAGTCGGGACGGACCTTGAAGGAAAAGCCCAAGTCGAGCATGGCCGGGATGTCGAAATCGCCGCCTTCGGCAAAGAGTCCCTTGTAATCGTCAAACTCGGTCATCCAGAGCTTGGTGCGATAGGAGGCCCCCAAGGTCAGGCGGTCGTTGATCTCGCCCACCCAGCCGACATGAAG
>JBFZDM010000314.1:0-4473 GCA_041307365.1 Chromatiaceae bacterium
CACCACCCCCGCCTGGCGAGACCCGATCATCGCCGAGCTTCATGCCCTGCGCGAGCGCCTTGCCGAACGCTTTCATAACGATCTGGCGGCCTATTCAGAGACAGCCAATGCGCATTGCCGCGCGTTGGGTTTCCACATCGTCCAGTCGCCGACCGACAGGGTGGATGGCGGTGAGAACCCGCGGATAGTGGGCGGATAGGGCGGGCCCCCAGCCAGGGCTCAGCGGCAGGCGCCTCGGCGCGCCGCCGGGACGCGTTACCAGCACAGCCGCCGGGGCCGCGACGGCGGGCCAGACCAGACCGCGGGGGCTTGACCCTGTAGAATGGCCCCCAGGCCTCGACAAAGGCCGGCCCTCATCGGATAAACCCTGGCCTTGCCTGGATCCCACTCATGGACAGCCTCTTAGCCATTCTCCTCCTGCTCCTGGTCGGCTGGTACTGGCTGGACAGCCTGCGGGCGCGAGAGTTGGCCCTGGGCATCTGCCGCGCGGCCTGCGAGGCCCGCGATCTCCAGTTTCTCGACCAAACGGTGGCCCTGCGGCGCCTGCGGTTGCGGTGGACAACCGAGGGGGTGCGGCTGATGCGGGTCTATCGCTTTGAATTCAGTGAGGAAGGTTCCGGACGCCAGAACGGCTATGTGACGCTGGTGGGTCTGGATCTGGAGGAGATCAGTTTCGGCCTGCCAGGACGGACCTGGGATGCCTGAATCAGGGCTATTTGACGACCCTCAGGTTGGGCTTGCCGCGCCTGGGTTTGGTGGGAGGCTCGGGCCCGCCCTCGGAGGGGGATGGCGGGCTGGCGCCAGGGTCTTCCTCGGGGAATAGCATACCGTGACCGTTCTCGCGGGCGTAGATGCCCATGACGGCCTCGACGGGGACCAGGACATCCATGGCGCGGCCGGCGAAGCGGGCGTTGAAGACGATCTGGTCGTTGCCGATGACCAGTTCGCGCACGGCGCCTGGGCTGATGTTGAGGACTATCTTGCCATCTTGCACGAACTGGGTCGGCACCACGGTGGGGGAACGACTGGTATCCACCAGCAGATGGGGCGTCATGTCGTTGTCCAGGATCCAGTCGTAGAGGGCCCGGATCAGGTAGGGGCGATTGGGGGTCATGGTGAGCTCCCTTGGCGCGCCGCCCCGCCGGGCACGGCGGGGGGCTGGTCTGCTATCACTGGCGAGGTGACTCGTGAGGCATCTCGCGCTCGATCTCGGTGAGACTGTGGCGGAAGGAAGGGAGATCGAAGATGCGCTTGGTGTAGTGATGGATGGCCGTGGCGTTGGGCGGTATCTCGACCCCCAGGATGGGCAGCCGCCATAGGAGGGGAGCGATGCAGCAATCGACCAGGGAGAATTCATCGCTCATGAAGAAGTGCTTGGCGCCAAACACAGGGGAGGTGACGATCAGGCTCTCGCGCAGCTCCTTGCGCGCCTGGTTGATGTCGGCCTGCAGGGAACCCTTGAGGATGCGCGCCATGAGCTGGTACCAGTCCTGATCGACCCGGTACATGAAGAGCCGGGCGTTGGCGCGGGCGATGGGATCGACGGGCATAAGCGGGGGATGGGGGAAGCGCTCGTCGAGGTATTCCATGATGATGCGCGATTCCCAGAGCCGCAGGTCGCGATCGACCAGGGTGGGGACCGTGCCATAAGGGTTGAAGTCCATCACCTCCTCGGGGAGGTGGCGGGCGTCCACATCGACGATCTCGACCGTGATGCCCTTTTCGGCAAGGACAATGCGGACGCGGTGGCAAAATGGGCAAGCGGGGTCGGAAAATAGAGTCATCACGGATCGTCGGTTCGCAGCCACGGACATTTATCCTTTAATCCAACAGGGAGAACAGCCCCTTGGGTGGGGCCCCGTTTGTTGGTCAGGGCGGATTATAGCCGAGATTGGGGTGGGCGGATGGCGGATTAGTGCCCGCGGCGGGGGGCGTAAAAAAGCCCCGCCTAGGCAGGGCTTCCAAGGAACCAGAGCCGCCGGCCCGAGGGGCCGGCGTACTGGCCAAGGTCAATGAACGTCCTTCCAATACTCCTTCTTGAGGGCATAGGCCAGGATGAAGAAGAGGCCGAGGAAGAGGAGGACATAGATGCCCAGGGTCTGGCGCTCCAGCTTCATGGGCTCGCCGGCATAGGCCAGGAAGGCCGTCAGATCACGGGCAAACTTGTCGAATTCCTCCGCCGACAGGCTGCCGCCAGCCGCCGCCTCGACGCCGACCACCTTCTTGACCACCTCGCCGCCCTGGCCCTGGTGCTCGTCGAATTTGGGCTGCTGGATCCCCTGCAGGCCGGCCAGGACATGGGGCATGCCCACCTCGGGGAAGACCAGGTTATTGACGCCATAGGGCCGGCTGGGATCGGCGTAGAAGGTCTTGAGAAAGGTATAGAGCCAGTCGGGGTTGCGCCAGCGCGTGACCAGGGTGAGGTCGGGTACCGCGGTACCGAACCACTTCTCGGCACTCTCGGCGCCCATGGCGGTATGCATGAGATCGCCGGGCTTGGCGCCGGTGGGGATGAGGTTCTGGCGCAGGGTGGCCTCGTCGATGCCCAAGTCCGCCGCCATGCGGTTGTAACGCATGTATTGCAGGGAATGGCAGCCCATGCAGTAGTTGACGAAATGGCCGGCCCCACGCTGCAGGGACGCCTGATCCTTGAGGTCGATATTGGCCGCCTGCAGAGGGGCACCACCACCGGCCGCCGGCGCCAGGGCGGGAGCCAGCAAGAGGATGGATGCGAAGATCAGCTTTCTCATTTTGTCACCCTCTCCGGAACCGGCTTGGTTGCTTCCAGCTTGGTGTAGATCGGCATCAAGAGGAAGAACAGGAAGTACAGGACAGTGAAGATCTGCGCCATCAGGGTCGCGATTGGCGTCGACGGCTGCAGGCCGAGATAGGCCAGGACGACGAAGGCCACGGCGAAGATAGCCAGGGCGATCTTGGAGGGCATGCCCTTGTAACGGATCGACTTGACCGGGCTGCGGTCAAGCCAGGGCAGGAAGAACATGATGAGGATGGCCGCGAACATGACCACCACGCCGGGGAACTGGGAGCCGAACATGGGCGGAACGGCGCGCAGCATGGCGTAGAAGGGGGTGAAATACCAGACGGGGGCGATATGATCGGGGGTCTTGAGGGGGTTGGCCGGCTGGAAATTAGGGCCTTCCAGGAAGAGGCCGCCCATGTCCGGGGCAAAGAAGACGATGGCCGCGAAGATGGCGAGGAAGACCACTATGCCGGCGATATCCTTGACGCTGTAGTAGGGATGGAAGGGGATGCCATCCCGGGGGACGCCATGCTCGTCCTTGTTCTCCTTGATCTCGATCCCGTCCGGGTTGTTGGAGCCGACCTTGTGCAGGGCCACGATGTGGATGAAGACCAGGGCCGCGATCAGGAAGGGCAACAGGAAATGGAAGGCAAAGAAGCGATTGAGGGTGGTGTCGGAGATAACGTAGTCGCCGCGGACCCAGACCGAGAGGTCCTCGCCGATGCCGGGGACGGCCGCGAAGAGGTTGACGATGACCTGGGCGCCCCAGTAGGACATCTGGCCCCAGGGCAGCAGGTAGCCGAAAAAGGCCGTCGCCATCATGGCCAGGTAAATGATGACGCCATGATCCACAGCAGTTCCCGGGGCTTGCGGTAGGAGCCGTACATCAGGGCCCGGAACATGTGGAGATAGACGACGATGAAGAAGGCCGAGGCGCCGGTGGAGTGCATGTAGCGCATCAGCCAGCCCCAGTTCACATCACGCATGATGTATTCGACGGAGGCGAAGGCATCCGCCGCCGAGGGCTTGTAGTTCATGGCCAGCCAGATCCCGGTCAGAATCTGGATGACCAGGACCAGCATGGCCAGGGAACCAAAGAAGTACCAGAAGTTGAAGTTCTTGGGGGCATAGTACTGGGCAAGATGCTCATTCCACACCTTGGTCAGGGGGAAGCGCTTGTCAACCCAGCCGAGGAAGCCCGGGGTTGTAATTTCATTGCTCATCAGGCGGCTCCTCCGTCCTCACCCACCAAAATGACGGTATCGGACACAAATTTATGCTTGGGGATGACCAGGTTCGTGGGGGCCGGCACCCCCTTGTAAACACGGCCGGCGAGGTCGAAGCGGGAACCGTGGCAAGCGCAGAAGAAACCACCCTTCCAATCCGGGCCCAAATCCTCGGGGGCCACGTCGGGGCGGTATGTCGGGGAACAGCCCAGGTGAGTGCAGATGCCAATGGCGACGAGGAACTGCGGCTTGATGGAGCGATGCTCGTTCTGGCAGTAGGTCGGTTGTTGCGGCACGGCCGAGGTTGGATCAGTCAGGACCGGGTTAAGCTCGGGCAAGCTCGCCAGCATCTTTTCAGTACGGTTGACCACCCAGACCGGCTTGCCGCGCCACTTGACGCGCAGCAGGGCGCCGGGCTCCAGCTTGCCGATATCCGCCTCCACTGGGGCGCCGGCCGCGCGGGCCTTGGCGCTCGGATTCCAGTAG
>JBFZDM010000331.1:0-3058 GCA_041307365.1 Chromatiaceae bacterium
CAACGGAGGGCCTGGCCATCAGCACCATCAATGGACGCTTGGGCGTGGATGCCAAGGACGATCCCTTCCGGGCCTTGGCCGGCGCGAAATAGTCGGCCCTGATAATACCCCTGCCCGGCAGCCCAGATCATGGTCAGGGCGGCGAATTCCGGATGCAGCCCCTCCGCGTGGTGGGGCAGCTCCTCGCTCAGGAGATAGTCCGGCATCAAGCCATGCAGCAGATCCCGGGGGCGCAACGTGCTTGCAGGATATAGGTTGGAATATTCGGAAATTGTCTAAGGTCGCACGGCGTCGATCACCAGCTTGACCCCCTGGCTTCCCACATTCACCGCTTCGATGCGCCCCTCCAGGTCACCGGTGGTCGGTTCGGCGCTGCCCGTCTTGGAGATCCGGGCCATGATGGTCACCGTTTCGTGCTTGGAAATGGCGTTGTCGGGCAGCATCGCCAGGCTGTCGTCCAGGGTGAAGGGGATGGGCAGCTTGTCGGCGGTGGCGCGCAGGGTGGCCAGAGGGGCGCCGCCGCTCACCGCGCGGGCGGAGAGGAAGACCGCGTCCGTTGGGGCGATCTTTTCCTGGAGGCCGGGGGCGAGTTCAACGGTGCCGGTAATGTTGAGCGGTGCATCCGCGTGGGTGGCGTCCTGGGGCGGACGCTGGTCCAGCGGTGCGCCAAAGGCCGCCTCCTCGGAGAGGCCCTTGGCCTCGCGCATGGCGGCCTGGATGTCCTGGGCGTAGGGGCTATCCTCCGGGAGCTGCTTGTACAACTGCCGCCAGTAGTAGGCCGCCTGGCCGTACTCCTTCTGCTGGAAGGCGTTGATGCCGGCCAGCTCCAGGGCCTTCTGGTCCCGGGGGTTCATCTCCAGGGCCTTGCGCACCAGCTCCATCGGGCGTCCGGTGAGGTCGCGCCCCACGTTCACCGCCAGGGCCTCGGCATAGGCGGAGACCACCGCCACGTCGTCCGGCTTCAGTTCGAAGGCCTTGGCGAAGGCCTGCTCCGCCTCGGGCCAGCGCTCCATGCCGGAGAGGGCGAGGCCCAGGGCGGTCCATCCCTCGGCGTCGTTGGGATTGGCCGTGAGCTTCTCCTGCTGCTCGCGGATCGCCTTGTCGATATCCTCCGCGGCGTGCTGGGCCGCCTGCTTGGCATCCTCCGCCTCGGCCTGCTTGACGATGGCATCCGGGTTACCCAGGGCGAGGTAGAGACCCAGGGCCGAGGCGGGCAGCGCGAGTCCCAGGGCGAGGCCCCAGCCCATCCGGTTGGCGGGGCCGTGGATCGCCCCGGCGGACGGGGCGGTATCGGCCGCCAGACGCACCGCCAGCTCCCGGCGGGCCTGGTCGAACTGCTCCTGGGTGAGCCGTCCGGCGGTGCGATCCGCCTCCAGCTCGGCCAACTGTTCGCGATAGAGCGTGAGATTGGCGTCGTCGCGGCCTTGGGTGATCGCTTGGGCGGTGCGCTTGCGCAGCAGCGGCAGCACGACGAAGGCCGCCGCCAGGACAATGAGGACCACGGCGAGGGTCCAGAACATGGGGGGTGAACCGATCATGGTGTTACATCTCCAGGTTGTAAGTTCGAGTTTGGATATTACTGGTAAGGGACATGGAAGGGCCAGTTGCCGCCCCGGAAGATGAAAACCGCTCCCATGGGGTGTTGGTGTACTTGGCGCGTGGGGTCATCCCAATCGCGCCGGTTCCCAGGCTCCGCTTGAGAATCCATCTCTTGGAAGCTCCAGCTTTCGTAGTCAAAGCTTCCCACGCTCCGCGTCGCTGGCCTTGCCCAGCAAGAGCTGCTCGGCGCGCTGGATCGCCGCTTCGTCCACCTCTTCGGCCTGCGCGGAACGCTGGCGGCGGCGCAGGGCGATCAGCCAGATCGCCCCGCCGACGAGCAGAAAGGCCGGCGGCCCCAGCCAGAGGAGCCAGGTCTCGGGCTTGAAGGGGGGGCGATAGAGGACGAAATCGCCGTAGCGCTCGGTGAGGTACGCCACCACCTGCTGGTCGTCCTTGCCCTGGCGCATCTGGTCGCGCACCTCGCGGCGCAGGTCCAGCGCCAGCGGGGCGCGGGACTCGGCCAGGGATTCGTTCTGGCACACCAGACAGCGCAGGTCAGTGGCCAGGGCGTTGAGGCGCTGCTCGATTCGCGGGTCCTCGGCCACCGGTGGGGCCTCCTTGGCCTGCGTGATCGGCCCTCCAACCAGGGTAAGCAATAAAAGAAAGGGACACGGAGAACAAAGAGGAGCACGGAGGACACGGAGGACACGGCAACGAGGAAAAGCAATGGCCACTCGAAACCGCCACAGGAGTTCCTTCATTCCTCTCCGTGTTCTCCGTATCTCGCCGCGTCCTCTGAGTTCCGTCTTCGTATTCGTATTCACGCACCGAGATCCTTCAGCAGCGGGGCGATCTTGCCTTCCCACACCCGGGGGTTGAGCGGCCCGGAGTGTTTGTGGCGGATGATCCCCGCGGCGTCGATCACATAGGTCTCGGGCACGCCCGTCGTTCCCCAATCGATCCCGACCCGGCCATCAAGGTCGTCGGCGCTCAGCACATAGGGATTGCCGCTGGTCCTGAGCATCGCCGCCGCCTCACGCCCCTCATCCTTCCAGTTCAGACCATAGAGCGGCACGCCCTGGCGGGCCAGTTCCATCAAGAAGGGGTGCTCCTTCCGGCACCCCCTGCACCAAGGTGCCCAGATGTTGAGCAACCAGACCTGGCCCCGCAGGTCGCCGGGGGAGAAGGCGAGGCCGGGGCGCCCCACCACCGGGAGGGTGAAGGCCGGCGCGGGTCTCCCGATGAAGGGCGACGGCACCTCACGCGGGTTGAGCCACAGCCCTTTGTAGAGCAGCCCGGCGAGCAGGATGAAGGCGAAAAGGGGGAGCCAGCGCTTCATGGGTTACGATACCGCCGATCCGCCGCCGCCAGCAGTCCCCCCAGGGCGAGGAGGCAGGCCCCGATCCAGAGCCAGGCGACGAAGGGCTTGTGAAACACCCGCACGCTCCAGGCCCCTCCCCCCAGGTGCTCGCCCAGGGCCACGTAGAGATCGCGCCAAAGGCCCGACTCTACCGCCGCC
>JBFZDM010000099.1:0-10735 GCA_041307365.1 Chromatiaceae bacterium
CTATGGTGCCGTCTGTACCCCGGATTTCTTCGGCTACAACGCCGATCTGGGGCTACAGTACCGGGGCCGCCTCGACGAGAGCCGCAAGGAGACCGCCCCGGAAGGCGCGCGCCGCGACCTTTTCGAGGCTATGAAAGAGGTCGCCGCCACCGGGCATGGACCCCGGGAGCAGATCCCGAGCATGGGCTGTTCCATCAAGTGGGTGGAGGCCTGAGGAGTTAGCCCCCGGAACCCTACCGAGACCGCCGGGCGGGTAGCGTGACAGGTACTGCCGGGAGCTGTGTTACCATTTCGGCATATTAGGAACTAATAAAACATTTTTTGCCGCCATAAGCGGAGTTATTTTGATGTGGGCCCGCTCCTTGGTCCACAATGTGAAATCTTTTGCCCTGGGCCTGGGCTGGCCGGCGGCGCAGGGGCTTGGGGTCCCCGGCCTACCCGGGCGTCCGGCCAAATAAATTGGTCTCTATAACTATGACGAGGAGGGGCTACATGTCCTCACGCAAAGAACTGGCGAACGCGATCCGCGCCCTGAGCATGGATGCGGTTCAGAAGGCCAAGTCCGGTCACCCGGGCGCCCCCATGGGCATGGCGGATATCGCCGAGGTGCTGTGGAACGACTATATGTGCCACAACCCGGTCAATCCCAACTGGGCCAACCGTGACCGCTTCGTGCTCTCCAACGGGCACGGGTCCATGCTGATCTATTCCCTGCTGCACCTCACGGGTTACGACATCGGCGTCGAGGACCTCAAGTCTTTCCGGCAACTTCATTCCAAGACCCCAGGGCATCCCGAGTACGGCTATGCCCCCGGCATCGAAACCACCACGGGCCCTCTGGGGCAGGGCCTGACCAATGCGGTGGGCATGGCCCTCGCCGAGAAGGTCCTCGCCGGCCAGTTCAACAAGCCCGGCCACGAGATCGTCAATCATCACACCTATGTCTTCCTGGGTGATGGCTGCCTGATGGAAGGTATCTCCCACGAGGCCTGCTCCCTGGCGGGCGTCCTGGGCCTGGGTAAGCTGATCTGCTTCTACGACGACAATAACATCTCCATCGATGGCGAGGTGCGCGGTCACGGCAATACCCCGGCCTGGTTCCTGGACGACACCCCCAAGCGCTTCGAGGCTTATGGTTGGCATGTCATCCCTAAGGTCGATGGCCATGACCCCGAGGCCATCAAGGCCGCGATCGAGGTGGCTCGCGCCATGGACGGCAAGCCGTCCCTGATCTGCTGCCAGACCATCATCGGCTTTGGCTCGCCTAACAAGCAGGGCAAGGAAGACTGCCATGGCGCCCCCCTGGGCGACGATGAGATTGCCCTGACCCGCGAGAACCTGGGCTGGCGTCATGCCCCCTTCGAGATCCCCCAGGATGTCCAGTCCGCCTGGGATGCCCGGGATGCCGGTGCCCGTGCCGAGGCCGAATGGAATGCCCACTTCGAGGCCTATGCCGCGGCCTATCCCAGCCAGGCGGCGGAGTTCCAGCGCCGCATGGCCGGGGACCTGCCCGCCGACTGGGCCGAAAAGTCCGATGCCTTCGTCGCCGCCGTGGTGGCCAAGGCCGAGACCATTGCCTCCCGCAAGGCGTCCCAGAATGCCCTGGACGGTTTCGGTCCCCTGCTGCCAGAGCTGCTGGGTGGTTCCGCCGACCTGGCCGGCTCCAACCTGACGATCTGGAAGGGCTGCAAGGGCGTTAGCCGCACGGATGCCTCGGGCAACTACATTTACTATGGCGTGCGCGAGTTTGGCATGTCCGCCATCATGAACGGCGCCGCCCTGCATGGGGGCTTCGTTCCCTATGGCGCCACCTTCCTTATGTTCTCGGAATATGCCCGCAATGCCCTGCGCATGGCGGCCCTCATGAAGGTGCCCAGCATCTTCGTCTATACCCACGACTCCATTGGTCTGGGCGAGGATGGCCCCACCCACCAGCCCGTCGAGCAGATCCCGACCCTGCGTCTCATCCCCAACATGAGCGTCTGGCGCCCCTGCGACGCGGTCGAGTCCGCCGTGGCCTGGAAGTTGGCGATCGAGCGCAAGACGGGGCCAAGCTGCCTCATCTTCTCGCGCCAGAACCTGGCCCACATGGACCGTGACGCCAGCCAGATGGCAGGCATCACCCGCGGTGGCTATGTGCTGCGCGATTGCGCCGGTACGCCGGATGCCATCCTCATCGCCACGGGTTCCGAGGTGGAACTGGCGGTCAAGGCCGCCGACGCCCTGGCGGGCGCCGGCAAGGCGGTGCGCGTGGTTTCCATGCCCAGCACCGACCTCTTCGACGCCCAGGATCCGGCCTACAAGGAGTCCGTGCTGCCGGGCGCCGTCCAGGCGCGGGTAGCGATCGAGGCCGCCTGCACCGCTGGCTGGTGGAAATATGTCGGCTGCCAGGGCGCGGTGATCGGTATCGACCGCTTCGGCGAATCCGCCCCCGCCGGCGACCTCTTCAAAGCCTTCGGCTTCACGGTCGACAATGTGGTGGCCGCCGTCAAGGGCGTCCTCTGAGACCTCGGACGGGGCGGGCCACCATGATGGCCGCCGCCCCGCCTTCTCCCCCCCTTTCCCTTCCCATTGAGAAGACAGGAGCATGACGAATGACGATCAAAGTTGGCATCAACGGTTTCGGCCGCATCGGCCGCATGGCCTTCCGCGCTATCGCCAAGGACTTCCCCAACATCGAGGTCGTGGGCATCAACGACCTGCTGGACCCCGACTACCTGGCCTACATGCTCAAGTATGACTCGGTCCACGGCAACTTCCCGGGCGACATCGCCGTTGACGGCAACACCATGATCGTCAATGGCAAGCGCATTCGTCTGACCGCCGAGCGCGACCCCGCCAACCTCAAGTGGGACGAGATCGGCGCCGAACTGGTCATCGAGTGCACCGGCTTCTTCCTCACCGAGGAGACCTGCCAGAAGCATATCGTCGCTGGTGCCAAGAAGGTGGTGCAGAGCGCCCCCTCCAAGGATGCCACCCCCATGTTCGTCTATGGCGTCAATCACAAGACCTATGCCGGCCAGGCCATCATCTCGGCGGCCTCCTGCACCACCAATTGCTTGGCCCCGGTCGCCAAGGTCCTGCATGATAACTGGGGCATCAAGCGCGGCCTCATGACCACGGTGCACGCCGCCACCGCCACCCAGAAGACCGTCGATGGTCCCTCCATGAAGGACTGGCGCGGCGGTCGCGGCATCCTGGAGAACATCATCCCGTCCTCCACCGGCGCCGCCAAGGCGGTCGGCGTGGTGCTGCCCGAGCTGAACAAGAAGCTGACCGGCATGGCCTTCCGCGTCCCTACCTCCGACGTCTCCGTGGTCGACCTCACCGTCGAGCTGAACAAGGAAGCCGATTACGCCGACATCTGCAAGGCGATGAAAGACGCCTCCGAGTCGGGTGACCTGGCCGGGGTCCTGGCCTATACCGACGAGAAGGTCGTCTCCACCGACTTCCGCGGTAGGTCCACCCCCTCGATCTTCGACTCCGAGGCCGGCATCGCCCTCGACAAGACCTTCGTCAAGGTCGTCGCCTGGTACGACAACGAATACGGTTATACCTGCAACATGCTGCGCATGGTCGAACACGTAGCCCAGTAGGCGTCGGGCCACCGGCCAGCAGGCGGCGGCATGGATGCCGCCCGCCTGACCGGCGGGTTCAAGTGCGGATCAGACCCCTGGCCGTACCCGGACCAGAGTCGTTTGGAAAGCCGGACCGGTTTTCCCATGAGCTTTAGTCGTCCAAAACCAAGACACGGGGAGCAGTTTCATGTCATTCATCAAGTTGACCGATCTCGATCTGTCCGGCAAGCGGGTGCTGATCCGTGCCGACCTCAATGTCCCCGTCAAGGAGGGCAAGGTGACCTCGGACGCGCGCATCACCGCCTCTATGCCGACCATGGAGCATTGTCTCAAGGCCGGGGCTAAGGTGATGGTCACCTCCCACCTGGGGCGGCCGACCGAGGGGGAGTGGACCCCGGAGGTCTCCCTGCAGCCGGTGGCGGACAACATCGCCGCGCGCCTGGGCAAGCCGGTGCGCCTGATTCGGGACTGGGTGGACGGCGGCTTCGAGGTCGCCCCCGGTGAGTTGGTGGTGCTGGAAAACTGCCGCGTTAACAAGGGCGAGAAGAAGAACCTCGAGGAGACGGCCCGCAAGTACGCCGCCCTGTGCGATGTCTTCGTCATGGATGCCTTCGGCACCGCCCACCGCGCCGAGGCCTCCACTACCGGTGTCGGCGATTACGCCCCCGTGGCCTGTGCCGGTCTGCTGCTGGCGGAAGAACTGGATGCCTTGGGTAAGGCCCTGGCCAACCCGGCCCGGCCCATGGTCGCCATCGTTGGCGGTTCCAAGGTCTCCACCAAGCTCACGGTGCTGGAGGCCCTGTCCCAGAAGGTCGATCAGCTCGTGGTCGGTGGCGGCATCGCCAATACCTTCCTCAAGGCCGCCGGCTATCCGGTCGGTAAGTCCCTGTGCGAGGACGACCTGGTCGAGACCGCCAAGGACCTGATGGGCAAGATGACCGCCCGCAATGCCACCATCCCCATCGCCGTGGACGTGGTGTGCGGCAAGCAGTTCGCCGAGAACGAGCCCGCCGTTCTCAAGAAGCCCGCCGAAGTGACCGATGACGACATGATCTTCGACATCGGCCCCGAGTCCGCCCAGCAACTGGCGGACATCATCGCCAAGGCCGGCACCATCATCTGGAACGGCCCGGTTGGCGTCTTCGAGTTTGACCAGTTCGGCGCCGGCACCAAAACCCTGGCCATGGCCATCGCCGAGGCCCCGGGCTTCTCCCTGGCGGGTGGCGGCGACACCATTGCCGCTATTCAGAAGTACGATATCTATGACCAGGTGTCCTACATCTCCACCGCTGGCGGCGCCTTCCTGGAGTACCTGGAGGGTAAGACCCTGCCGGCCGTGGCCATGCTGGAGGAGCGGGCCAAGGCTTGAAGCCATACCTGGCCAGGCAGCCCCCAGGACCGCCCGGCCCAGGCCGACCGCTCATCAATACCACCCCAGCCGAGCCCCCGCGAAGCCCTAGGCCGAGTCACATGCCCAGACGCACCAAGATCGTCGCCACCCTTGGACCCGCTACGGACGGCGCCGGGACCCTCGACCGGCTCATCGCCGCCGGCGTCGATGTGGTGCGTCTCAACCTGTCCCACGACTCCCACGAACGCCACCGGGAACGCGCCCAATTGCTACGGCAAAGGGCCCAGGCCGCCGGCCGTGATGTGGCGGTGCTGGTGGACCTCCAGGGTCCCAAGATCCGCATTGGCCGCTTTGCCACCGGCGCCATCCGCCTGGGGGATGGTGACCGCTTCGCCATTGACGCCAACTGCCCTCTGGATGGGGGCGATGGCCATCGGGTGGGCACCACCTACCGCGCCTTGGCCGAGGACGTATCCCGGGGGGATAGCCTCATCCTTGACGATGGCGCCATCGAACTTTGGGTGGATGAGGTCGCCGGCACCGAGATCCGCTGCAAGGTGGTCATGGGCGGGGTTCTGTCGGACAACAAGGGCATCAACAAGCGCGGTGGCGGCCTCTCCGCCCCGGCCCTGACCGAGAAGGACATCCGTGACATCCGCTTCGCCGCCGATATCCAGGCCGATTACCTGGCTATATCCTTTGTGCGCGGACCCGATGACGTCCGCCAGGCCCGCGCCATCTTCGAAGAGGCCGGTGGCCAGGGAGGCATCATCGCCAAAATCGAGCGCGCCGAGGCCCTGGAGGTCATTGACGACATCCTCATCGCCACCGACGCCATCATGATGGCCCGCGGCGACCTGGGGGTCGAAATCGGTGACGCCGAGCTGCCTTCGGTGCAGAAGGATCTAGTGCATCGGGCCCGCTCGCTGAACAGCGTGGTCATCACCGCCACCCAAATGATGCAGTCCATGATAGAGCACCCCATGCCGACGCGAGCCGAGGTCTTCGACGTGGCCAACGCCGTATTGGACGGCACCGACGCCGTCATGCTCTCCGCCGAGACCTCCGTGGGAGCCTATCCGGTCAAGACCGTCGAGGCCATGCACCGCGTCTGCCTGGAGGCGGAGAAGAACGTCCTCGTCACCCGCTCCCATCACCGCCTGGACTCCACCTTCGGCCGAGTGGACGAGGCCGTCGCCATGGCCACCATGTACACCGCCAACCATCTGGGGGTGAAGGCCATCGCCGCCCTCACCGAGAGTGGTTCCACCGTCAAGTGGATGTCGCGCATCAGCTCCGGCATTCCCATCTACGCTCTCACCCGGCATACCCCGACCCGCCGCAAGGTCACCCTACTGCGCGGCGTTTATCCGGTGAGTTTCGACGTCGCCACCACCGACATCCACGAGGTCAACCGGGAGGTCATCGAGGAACTCATTCGCGCCGGCACGGTGCGCGAGGGCGACCTGGTCATCATCACCAAGGGCGACCGTTCCGGGGTCGAGGGCCAGACCAACCTCATGAAAATCATGCGGGCCGGGGAGCATGCCCTGCTGGCCGACGACTAGCCCGATCCGAATACCACTGCCATCCCCAACCCGATCATCCAACCGATCCATAGAAACGAGGAGATATAACATGGCCCTGATTTCCCTGCGCCAGCTTCTGGACCACGCCGCCGAGCACGGCTACGGCGTGCCCGCCTTCAATGTAAACAACCTGGAGCAGATGCGCGCCATCATGGAGGCCGCCGACCAGACCGATTCCCCGGTCATCGTGCAGGCCTCCGCCGGCGCCCGTAAATACGCCGGCGCCCCCTTCCTGCGCCACCTCATCCTCGCCGCCATCGAAGAGTTCCCCCAGATCCCGGTGTGCATGCACCAGGATCATGGCACCTCGATGCCCGTCTGCCAGCGCTCCATTCAGCTCGGCTTCTCTTCTGTCATGATGGATGGCTCCCTGGGCGTCGATGGCAAGACCCCGACCTCCTATGAATACAATGTGGCCATCACCAAGCAGGTGGTCGAGATCGCCCATGCCTGTGGCGTCTCCGTTGAGGGTGAACTGGGCTGTCTGGGCTCGCTCGAAACCGGCCAGGCTGGCGAGGAAGATGGCATTGGCGCCGAGGGCACCCTTGATCATAGCCAGCTCCTGACCGACCCCGAGGAGGCCGCCGACTTCGTCAAGAAGACCGGCGTTGATGCCCTGGCCATCGCCATCGGCACCTCCCATGGCGCCTACAAGTTCACCCGGCCGCCCACGGGCGACATCCTCGCCATCCAGCGCATCAAGGACATCAACGCCCGCATCCCCAACACCCACCTGGTCATGCACGGTTCCTCGTCCGTGCCCCAGGAGTGGCTTGCCATCATCAACGAATATGGCGGCAACATGGGCGAGACCTATGGCGTGCCCGTCGAGGAGATCGCCGAGGGCATCAAGAACGGCGTTCGCAAGGTCAACATCGACACCGACCTGCGCATGGCTTCCACCGGTGCCATCCGCAAGTTCCTGGCCGAGAACACCAAGGAGTTTGATCCCCGCAAGTACTTTATCGCCGCCACCAAGGCCATGAAGGGCATTTGTGTGGCCCGTTACGAGGCCTTTGGCACCGCCGGCAACGCCAGCAAGATCGTCGCCGGGGGCGTCATGTCCCTGGATCGCATGACTGAGCGCTATTTGAAGGGCGAGCTGGACCCGCAGGTCAACTGAGCTAGCCGCAGTACCCGTCCGCCTCTGGGCCCTACGTGGGCGGGAGGCAGACCTGTGAAGACCTTTGCTTGTGGAGGGCGCCTTCGGGCGCCCTTCTTTCATTCTGGCGACTATTCGCCGGCCTGATGGAGACATTTCAGCCCCAAGGCTTGGTGAGAACTCGTGAACTCGGGTGTGGCTTCCTAGCCCCGCGTGGTAGAATTACATGCTTTTCGCCCGCCCGGTCCGGACCGCCCCTGAAGGGGCAACCTGGCCGGTTTGCCATCCCCTCTAGTCGGTCCCCATCGCCATGCCGGAGTTCGCCAAAGAAGTCATTCCCGTCAATCTGGAAGACGAAATGCGCCAGTCCTACCTTGATTACGCCATGAGCGTGATCGTGGGGCGGGCGCTGCCGGATGTGCGCGACGGGCTCAAGCCGGTCCACCGGCGCGTCCTCTACGCCATGAGCGAGTTGGGAAACGACTGGAATAAGCCCTACAAAAAGTCCGCGCGCGTGGTCGGTGATGTCATCGGCAAATATCACCCCCATGGCGATACGGCGGTATATGACACCATTGTTCGCATGGCGCAGCCCTTTTCCATGCGCTACATGCTGGTGGACGGGCAGGGCAACTTCGGCTCGGTGGATGGGGACGCCCCGGCGGCCATGCGTTACACCGAGGTGCGCATGGCGCGCATCGCCCACAGCCTGCTGGATGATCTGGACAAGGAAACCGTCGATTTCACACCTAACTATGACGAGTCGGAGCATGAGCCCAGGGTCCTGCCGGCGCGCTTTCCCAACCTTCTGGTCAATGGCTCCGCCGGTATCGCCGTGGGCATGGCGACCAATATCCCTCCCCACAACCTGCGAGAGGTGATCGATGCCTGCCTGGCCCTGATCGAGCAGCCGGAGATCGCCATCGACGAACTCATGGCACGGGTGCCGGGGCCGGACTTTCCCACCGCCGCCATCATCAACGGCGTGCGTGGCATCCGTGAGGCCTACCGCACCGGGCGCGGGCGCGTCTTCATGCGGGCGCGCACCCATGTGGAGACGGAGAAGCGCAGCGGCCGCGAGGCGATCATCGTCGCCGAGCTCCCTTATCAGGTGAACAAGGCGCGCCTGCTGGAACGTATGGCGGAGCTGGTCAAGGAGAAGAAGATCGAGGGCATCGCCGAGTTGCGCGATGAGTCGGACAAGGATGGTATGCGCATGGTCATCGAAATAAAGCGCGACCACTATCCGGACGTGGTGCTGAACAACCTCTATCAGCACACCCAGATGCAGGCGGTGTTCGGCATCAACATGGTGGCCCTGGTTGACGGCCAGCCGCGCCTGCTCAACCTCAAGCAGTTGTTGGAGTATTTCCTGCGCCACCGCCGCGACGTGGTGACCCGGCGCACCCTCTTCGAGCTGCGCAAGGCACGGGGCCGGGCCCATACCCTGGAAGGCCTGGCGGTGGCCCTGGCTAATATCGACGAGATCATAGCGCTCATTAAGGCTTCCGCCAGCCCGGCGGAGGCCAAGATTGGCCTCATGGGCCGCGTCTGGCGGCCGGGCGCCGTGTCGGCCATGCTGGAGCGTGCGGGCGCCAGCGAGACCCGGCCCAACGATTTGGAGGCGGGGCTCGGGCTGGGGGCGGAGGGTTACCGACTCAGCGAGACCCAGGCCCAGGCCATCCTCGACCTGCGCCTCCATCGCCTGACGGGCCTGGAGCAAGACAAGATCCTCAAGGAATTCGAGGAGATTCTGGCGGCCATCGCGAACCTGCTGGATATCCTGTCCAGCCCGGAGCGCCTCATGGCGGTGATCCGTGAGGAACTGGTGGCGATTCGGGACCAGTACGGCGACGCCCGGCGCACCGAGATCCAGGCGGATCATCTGGATCTTACCCTGGAGGACCTCATCGCTCCGGAGGATGTGGTGGTGACCCTGTCCCACGCCGGCTACGCCAAGGCCCAGCCCCTGAGCCAATACCAGGCCCAGAAGCGGGGTGGCAGGGGGCGTTCGGCGACGGCGACCAAGGACGAAGACTTCATTGACAAGCTCTTCGTCGCCAATTCCCATGACACCGTGCTGTGCTTCTCCAGCCTGGGCAAGGTCTATTGGCTCAAGGTCTATGAGCTGCCCCAGGCGGGGCGGGCGGCGCGGGGCCGGCCCATGGTCAATCTCCTGCCCCTGGGGGAGGGCGAGCGTATCAACGCCCTCCTGCCGGTACGGGAGTATGATGAGGGCCATTTCGTGTTTATGGCCACCAGTGCGGGCACGGTCAAGAAGACGCCCCTGGTGGATTTTTCCCGGCCCTTGTCGCGCGGCATCATCGCCCTGGACCTCCACGAGGGCGAGCAACTGGTTGATGTGGCCATCACAGACGGCGAGCGGGATATCCTGCTCTTTAGCTCTGCTGGTAAGGCGGTGCGTTTCCGCGAGGTGGAGGTGCGCTCCATGGGCCGCGGCGCCCATGGGGTGCGTGGCATCATGCTCGGGGAGGGCCAACGCGTCATCGCCATGCTGGTCGTTGAGCCAGGCTGCACCGTCCTGTGCGTAACGGAAAATGGCTATGGTAAGCGTACCCCAGTGGAGGATTTTCCCACCAAGGGGCGCGGTACCATGGGCGTCATCGCCATCGACACCTCCGCACGCAACGGGGCCCAGGTAGGGGCCGTGCTGGTACAGCCGGAGGACGAGATCATGCTCATCACCGTCGGCGGCACCTTGGTGCGCACCTCGGTGGCGGAGATTCGCATAGTTGGCCGTACCGCTATGGGTGTCAAGCTCATCCGGGTTGGCGAGGGCGAGCGGCTGGCGGGCGTCGAGCGCATCCAGGCACTGGAAGGGGGCCCGGAAGAGGGATCGGAAGACGGGGAAGCCAGCGAAGACGGTGGCGAAGACCCAGGCGAGGTGGACGAGGCGCTGGAATAGGACGGACTTGCGGCGGGCGCCCCACCCCGCAGGTCCATCTGCCGATTGCACTCAACAACCACCAGCTCAAAGCTGGTGGGTTGGAGATCGGGGGACTAAACCCCCGACTGAAAGAGAAGGCGGCTGAAAGCCGGTGGTTTGGACCACGGGCCGAGCGCCCTTCGGGCGGGCTAAAGCCGCCTTATGGAA
>JBFZDM010000370.1:0-10171 GCA_041307365.1 Chromatiaceae bacterium
GAGGGGTTGGAGGCGGGCGCCGACGACTACCTCGCCAAGCCCTTCGAGATGGATGAGATGGTGGCCCGGCTGCGGGCCCTGTTGCGGCGCGCCCATGGGGCGGCAACCCAGGAGTTGCGCGCGGGCCCGGTGCGACTCGATCGCGCCGCCCAACGGGTCTGGGTCGGGGAGCGCCTGGTGGAACTCACGGCCTTCGAGTTCCGTCTGCTGGAGCACCTGATGACCCGGCGCGGTCGGGTCCTGTCCAAGCGTGAACTGGCCGACTACCTCTACCCCCACGACGAAGACCGCGACAGCAATGTGCTGGAGGTCCTGCTCGGACGGCTGAGGCGCAAGCTCGACCCGGATGGCAGTTTGCTGCCCATCGAGACCTTGCGCGGCCGTGGTTACCGCTTCACGCTAGGGGTGGGCTGAGGATGCCATCCAGGCCGCGCGCGGCAGGTGTAAAGGCGGTTCGCGTTGCCCTTCTGGTTCACTCCTGTCTCACGACTGAAAAGGGCGGGGCATCCCGCGCCGCCGGGGCCGGCTCGCATTGAGGTCGCTGCGATCACGGGTGACCTGGGCCGCGGCCCTCGTCTTACTCGTCTTTATCGCCCTCACCAGCCTGGCCCTGGAACAGGCCTTCCAGGCCAGCGCCCGCTCGGCCCGCGAGGAGCGCCTGCTGGGGCAGCTATACCTGTTAATGGCCGCGGCGGACGCCGACGAGGAAGGCTTGACCCTGCCTCGCGACCTGGCGGAGGCTCGCTTCAGCCTGCCCGGCTCCGGTCTCTATGCCCAGGTCGCCGACGCTAAGGGAGCCCCGGTATGGCGCTCCGCCTCCGCCCTCGGCCAGGACGTCCCCTTCGACGACAGGCTCGGCCCGGGCGTGCGCCGCTTCCACGAGGCGCGGGACGCGGAGGGTCGCGCCTACTTCGTCGAGGGTTTCGGCGTCACCTGGTCTATTGGGCCGGTGCCGCGGGGGTACACCTTCAGCGTGGCGGAGGACCTCGGTCCCTATCAGGAGGAACTGGCCCGCTTTCGGGTCAGCCTCTTCGGCTGGCTGGGGGCCATGTCCCTCCTGTTGCTGGTAGCCTTACTGGTCGCTCTGCGCTGGGGGCTCGCACCCTTGCGGCGGGTGGCCGATGAGGTCGCCGCCGTGGAGGCCGGTCGCCAGGAGCGCCTGCGCGGAATCTACCCCGCGGAACTGGGTGCCCTGACGGAAAACCTTAACGCCCTGCTGGCCCACGAGGCGGCGCGCCAGGCCCGCCTGGGCAACGCCCTGGCCGACCTGGCCCACAGCCTCAAGACGCCCCTGGCCGTGATGCGCGGGGCCCTGGGCGAGGGAGGCGGTCCGCCTGTAGAGGGGCCGTCCCAAAACCCATCGCTGAAGGATGCCATGGAGGAGCAGATCCGGCACATGGACGACATCGTCACTTACCAACTGGAGCGGGCCCGCGGTCGCCCAGCCGCCACCCTGTCCCGGCCCATTCCTCTGGCCCCGACCGTGGCACGTCTCCTTGCCTCCCTGACCAAGCTTCACGCTGGCCGCGCGGTCGGCGTGGAGCGGGATCTGGAGCCTGGGCTCAGCTTCCGTGGGGCCGAGGGGGACCTGCTGGAGGTGGTCGGCAACCTGCTGGACAACGCCTTCAAGTGGTGCCAGAGCCGAATCCGGATCGGGGCCCGGCGCGAGAGCGGGCTAGTGGTGCTGTGGGTGGAGGACGATGGCCCTGGCATTACCGCCGAGCAAGCGCGGGGACTGGGCGAGCGCGGTGCCCGGGTGGACCTGACCGCCCCGGGACACGGCATCGGGCTCGCGGTGGCGCGGGAGATCTGCGAAGCCTACGGGGGCGACCTCACCATCGCCAGGAGCGCGCTGGGTGGAACCCTGGTCCGAGTACGGCTTGGGGCCTGAGACCAAGATGAGTCAGGCGCCCCGCGAGGTGCCCTGGCGGGATGGGGGACCCATGGATACCGCCGGGTGGCCCGGGCGGGTTTGGTGCCGCCCGGCGGAGGCCTTATCCTGTGGGCCACCCACCCGCGGACCTGAGTCTGGATGATGCCCACCGCCGAAATTCTTATTCCACATACCTGGTTTGATCCCGGCTGCCGCCGCTGCCCGCGCCTGGCCAGCTTCCTGGACGAGGTCAGGGGGCGCCATCCCGGCTATCACGCCGCCCCCGTGCCGCCTTTTGGCGCCCGCGAGGCCAGGCTGCTGGTGGTGGGGCTGGCGCCGGGGCTGCATGGGGCCAATGCCACGGGCCGGCCCTTCACCGGCGATCACGCCGGTATCCTGCTCTATGAGACGCTGCACCATTTTGGCTTCGGCAGCGCGCCGGTCTCCCGCTCCCGGGAGGATGGGCTCCAATTGATCGGCTGCCGCATCACCAACGCGGTCAAGTGCTTGCCGCCGGCGAACAAGCCAACCGGCCCGGAGGCGCGCCAATGCAATGGCTATTTGAAGGCCGAGTTGGCGGATCTGGGCGGGGGGGCCCTGGTGCTGGCCCTGGGGCGGCTGGCTCATAACTCGGT
This sequence comes from Chromatiaceae bacterium, assembly GCA_041307365.1. Taxonomy (GTDB): domain Bacteria; phylum Pseudomonadota; class Gammaproteobacteria; order Chromatiales; family Chromatiaceae; genus M0108. The sequence continues at coordinate 2,509 of JBFZDM010000370.1, forward strand.
GCTATTGGCCTTGGGGTTGAAGCAGGGGGCTTGCCCCTTCGCTCACGGCGCCGGCCATGACCTGCCCGGCGGCCGCCGGCTGCTGGATTCCTATCACTGCAGCCGTTACAACACCCAGACCGGCCGCCTGACGCCGGCGATGTTCCGCGCCGTGGTCGGCCAGGCGCGGGACTGGGTGGACGCGACCTGATTTCCGCGCCTGTTGCGAGCCTCATGTCCACCCCCGATTCCAGAAATCCTGGCGAACCTAGCGCACCACGCGAACACCAGGATCTCCTCGAAACCCTCGAGCCCCGTGAACCTCCCGAACCCCAGGATTCCCGGGAACTTCAGGATTCCAGCGAACCCCGGGAATCGCCCAAATCCCGGGAATACGCCGAATCCCGCGATCCCCGCGCCCTGCTCAAGACCATCCCCCAGACCCCCGGCGTCTATCGCATGCTGGACGCCGGGGGAAAGGTGCTCTACGTGGGCAAGGCCAAGGACCTCAAGCGCCGGGTATCGAGCTATTTCGGCCGTGCCCACAACCGGCGCATCGAACTCATGGTCGCCCAGATCGCGGACATCGAGGTGACGGTGACCAGCACCGAGGGCGAGGCCCTGCTGCTGGAGAACAACCTCATCAAGTCCCTGCAGCCGCGCTTTAACGTGCTGTTGCGGGACGACAAGAGTTATCCCTACATCCGCCTGACGGTCCGCGAAGCCTTTCCGCGCCTGGCCTTCCATCGCGGCTCCACCAAGGGCCGCGACCGCTTCTTTGGCCCCTATATCAGTGGCTGGGCGGTGCGGGAAACCCTTCATCTCCTCCAGAAGATTTTCCCGGTGCGCCAGTGCGAGGACGCCATTTTCCGCAACCGGTCACGGCCTTGCCTCCAGTATCAGATCAAGCGGTGCAGCGGACCCTGCGTCGGCCTGGTGACGCCCGAGGACTATGCCCAGGACGTGCGTCATACCATCCAGTTTCTGGAGGGACGCACGGACGAGGTCGTCGGCGAGCTGGCGGGGCGCATGGAGGCCGCCGCGTCGGTCCTGGACTTCGAGCGTGCCGCCGTCCTGCGTGACCAGATCGCCACCTTGCGCGCTATCCAGCAGCGCCAGCATGTGAGCGGGCAGGGCGGTGACCTGGATATCGTCGCCTGCGCCAGCGGCGGTGGACTGACCTGCGTCCAGGTCTTCTTCATCCGCGCCGGTCGCAATCTGGGCAACAAGGCCTTTTTCCCGCGCGTACCGGAGGGCATGGAGGAGGCGGGTGTCCTCGCCGCCTTCCTGACTCAGTTCTACGCCGATAAGGCGGTGCCGCCGGAGATCCTGGTCAGCGCCGAGCCCGAGGAGCGCGACTTGCTGGAGCCGGCCCTGTCCGAGCGCGCCGGGCGTAAGGTGGTGATCAAGCACCGGGTGCGGGGGGAACGGGCGCATTGGCTCGACCTGGCGCGGGACAACGCCAAGGTGGCCTTGGCGTCGCGTCTCGGCAGTCAGGCCGGCTATGCCCAGCGGCGAGAGGCCCTGCGCCAGGTCCTGGACTTGGAGGCGCTGCCCACGCGCCTGGAGTGCTTCGATGTCAGCCATACCAGCGGCGAGCGGATGGTGGCCTCCTGCGTCGTCTTTGGCGCCGAGGGGCCTCTCAGGTCGGATTATCGCCGCTTCAATATCGAGGGGGTGACGCCAGGCGACGACTACGCCGCCATGTACCAGGCCCTGACCCGGCGCTATGCCCGCGTCAAGCAGGGCGAGTATCCGGCCCCGGATGTACTCTTCATCGACGGCGGGCGCGGCCAACTCGCCAAGGTGGAGGAGGCCTTGCGGGAACTGGCGGTGTCAGGGCTGACTCTGGTCGGCGTCGCCAAGGGCCCGGACCGGCGTCCCGGCGCCGAGCAGCTTTGGTTGTCCGGCCGTAACACGGCCGTTATACTCCCGGCCAATTCCCCCGCCATGCACCTCATCCAGCAGATTCGGGACGAGGCGCACCGCTTCGCCATCACCGCCCATCGCCAGCGTCGCGCCAAGGCGCGCACCGCCTCCGTGTTGGAGGAGATCGCCGGTATTGGCCCCAGGCGTCGCCAGCGCCTGCTGCGCGAATTCGGCGGTATTCAGGCCCTGGAGGGCGCCGCAATGGAGGACATTGCCCAGGTCGAGGGCATCAGCCGCCAACTTGCCCAGCAAATCTTTGAGGCCATTCATCCAGCCAGTCAGAGGCCCTGAGGCATGTGGAATATCCCCAATATCCTGACCCTGCTGCGCATCTTCCTGATTCCGGTCTTTGTGGCCTTTTTTTATCTCCCCTTATCCTGGGCCCGCCTCGCCTGCGCCCTGGTCTTCGGCATCGCCGCGCTTACGGACCTGATTGACGGCTACCTTGCGCGCCGTCTCGGCCAGACATCGGACCTGGGGGCCTTTCTCGATCCCGTCGCCGATAAGCTGATGGTCGCCGCCGCCCTGGTACTGCTAGTCGAGGCCGACCCGCGCCCCCTGCTGGCCCTGCCGGCGGTGGTCATCATTGGCCGCGAGATCGCCGTTTCCGCCCTGCGGGAATGGATGGCCGAACTGGGGGTGCGTGCCCACGTCGCCGTCTCCCAGATCGGCAAATTCAAGACCACGGCACAGATGATCGCCATCCTGGTCCTCATCCTCGGCAAGGAGCCCTGGGGTCTGCCGACTTACGAACCGGCCCTGGGGCTGCTCTACCTTGCCGCCGTCCTCACCCTCTGGTCCATGTTCATCTATCTGCGCGCCGCCTGGCCCAGCCTGACCAAACCAGGGGAACGCCGGTAGCCGGCCCTCCGGCCAATGGGCCGGAGCGAAAATTATCTGGTGGGCGCTTGACAGTCCAACGGGCTTCCGTAAAATGCGGGGCTTCCGATGGCGGCCCGCCAGGGCTACCCATAGAGGAAATATCAAAGCGGGAATAGCTCAGTGGTAGAGCACAACCTTGCCAAGGTTGGGGTCGCGAGTTCGAGCCTCGTTTCCCGCTCCAAATTCAGAAAGGCCGCGCAATGCGCGGCCTTTTGCATTCAGGGGGTAGCCGAGGCGAGTTGGTGCTGGCCGATGCGCCTTATCCTCATCCCCAATGCCACGGCGCTTGGTATTCCCACCCTCCGATTCCCTGGCCCGCGCCTTGCTTCACTTGAAGCGGTTTGTTTTTGCGGAGGGCTGTCGCCATGACCTATTGTGTGGGTATATCCGTGGAGTCTGGGCTGGTTTTTGCCTCGGACTCCCGTACCAATGCCGGTTCGGATCACGTGAGTTGCTACGGCAAGATGCACACCCTGGGCATCGCTGGGGATCGGCAGTTCGTGCTTCTGAGCGCGGGTAATCTGGCCACCACTCAGGCGGTGGTGGCGCAGCTTCGGCATGATTTGAAGGACGACTCCGATTGCGTGCTGAACAAGGCGCGCTACCTGGACGAGGTGGCGGATTACATCGGCGAGGTGAGCCGCCGGCGTCAGATGCGGCATGTGGACAAGGATGCGCCCAACGCGGGCTTCAGCCCCGCCGCCAGCTTCATCCTCGGCGGTCAGATCGTCGGGGAGCCGCCGGCCTTGCACATGATCTATCCCGAAGGCAACCACATCACCACCTCGGCGGCGACGCCCTTCCTGCAGATTGGCGAGGCCAAGTATGGCAAGCCGATCCTGGATCGCATCATCCAGCGGGATTCGACCCTGGCGGACGCGGCGCGCTGCGCCCTGGTCTCCATGGATTCGACCATGAAGAGTAATGTGACCGTGGGGCCGCCGGTGGAATTGCTGCTCTACCGGCGAGATGCCCTGGTGCTGAACCTGTATCGCCGCCTCGACGAGGACGACGCCTATCTCAAGGCCTTGCGCAGCAGTTGGGCGGAGAATATTCGCCTCGCCTTCGCCGCCCTGCCCCCCTTCAAACTGGAAGCCCCGGCCGCGCCACCCGATGAATGAAGCCCAGTTTGTGGATGATCCGGGGGGTGAGGATGAAAGGATAGGCATCCGATAGACCCATACTCCGGTTCAGCTCGTTCAGGATCACCGACAGGCGCATCCATTCCTCGATCATGCCCGTAAAGGACATTCCCGACCCCCTACCCATGGGGTTGCGGCTGATGCGAGCGACGATGGCCGTCTCCAGGGTGTCCTGGATATGCAGGTAGTGGGCCCAGCACTCGGCCCAGTCCTCCAGGGGGTGGGCCTGGGCGTAAAGGCTGATGTAGCCGGCCTCCGGGGCGTGGCGGGGAGGAGCGGCGTAATAGGCGGTGAGCGCGGCCTCGTAGTCCTGGTCGGGGTCCCCGAAAACGATGCGGAATTCCTCTTCCAGGGGGCCGCCGCGGATCAGGCGGTCGAAGTAGAAGTGACCGCTCTCGTGCCGGCAGTGGCCCAGGGGGGTGCGGTAGGCCTCGTTCATGAGGGAACGGGCGACCTCTCGCTGCACGTCGTCGGCCTCGGCGACATTGATGGTGATGACACCGGTGGCGTGACCGGTGCGCACGTATTCCTCGGCCAGGAGCGGATTGGTGGTCCTGTCCTCCAGGAAGCGGAAACTCAGCCCTGGTTGACCATGCGCCGGGTTCCGGTCCAGAGGCAGACCCAGGCGCAGCAAGCTGTAGAGAAGGCGCCGCTTGGCTATCTCCAACACCTTCCAGCGGCGAAGATTCTCGGGTTGGGACAGGTCCGGCGCTATCTCGGTGAGGCGGCAGGAGCGGCAGAAGGGGTTCGGATCCGCCGCTGCCACCAGCCAGTTACAGACGTCGTAATTCACTCCATTGGCGCAACGCCGGTAGTGGTGATCATCCAGAACCGCCATGGCCCCGCTGCCCTGAGCGGCGTCCGGGTCATAGCCGATCTGGCGGCCGCAGCCCAGGCAGCGATTATTGTCGAAATAGATCGGCTGGCCGCATTCGCACCGGAAGTGGATCATGGTCGGCCCGGGTCAGCCGGTGAACCAGGTCTCGCGAATGCCATCGTGAATCTCCGATATGCCCATCTGGAGGGTGTCGAGCCTTTGGTGCAGAGCGGCGCCATCCAATTCGGCGGGTTTGATCTGGTCCAGATCCTGGCGCGCCACCCGGGATCGCTTGAGCATGTTCCCGCGAAGAGGCAGATTGCCGAAGCAGACCTCGACCTGATCGAGGCAGTGGCGAATGGAACGTGGGAAGTTGCCGTCATGGAGCAGGTAGGCGGCCACATCGACGTCGTTGACGGCAAGGCGCCGGTCCTTGCGGTACATCTGATAGGCATTGAGGGCGCGGAGGATGCTGGTCCAGACATGGACATCGATATTAGCCGCCTCCTCCTGGGACCGATAACTTAAGGGGTGAGTCTGGGTGCCGATGTCGATGACGCGGGAGGTCATGTCGGCCCGCTCCAGGTACCGGCCCAGACTGACGAATTCATAGGCGTGACCGCGACTCATGACACCATGGAGCAGCCCGGTCAGTTGCTGGCAACTGTGGATGACCCCGGTCAGGAAGTCGAAGCGGCCCCGTCGGGCGAGGGCATCCATCACCTGGTGGGTGACAAAGAGGTGCAGTTCGTTGATTTGTTCCCAGGCCTGGCCGGGGAGTTCCTCCCGGGAGGTGCGGCAGTTCTCCCGCGCCGAGGCGATGGAGTTGGCCAGGGAGCCGGGGTTGAAGGCGTCGGCGAGGAGGAATTTGACCGTGTTGCGCTCATCGTGACGCAGATAGTGCTCGGCGAAGATTTCCTGGCCGCCCGTGATGATCGGCAGGGTCTTCCAGCCGACCTGAGCGCCGCGCGGCAGGTCCAGGAGGAGGAAGTGATAGGTGTTGACCAGGCGCGCCATGTTCTCGGTGCGCTCGAGATAGCGCGCCAGCCAATAGATACGTTCCGCGACTCGGGAGAGCATCAGGCGTTCTCGCAATCGACGACCCAGGTGTCCTTGCTGCCGCCACCCTGGGATGAGTTGACCACCAAGGAGCCCCTTTTCATCGCCACCCGCGTCAGACCGCCAGCGGTGACATGGATGTCGCGTCCCTGGAGGATGAAGGGCCGCAGATCCAGATGGCGCGGCTCCAGGGAGCCGTCGCACAGGGTCGGCGCCGTGGACAGCCGCAGCGCCGGCTGGCCGATGTAATTGCGCGGATTGGCGCGTAGCAGTCGTGCAAACTCCTCTCTTTCCCGGGCCGTGGACTGGGGTCCCACCAGCATGCCATAGCCACCGGACTCGTTGGCGGGCTTTACCACCATGGTCTCCAGGCAGGCCAGAACCCGGTCCCGATCCTCCTGGTCGTAACAACGGTAGGTCGGCACGTTGGGCAGCAGGGGTTCCTCCCCCAGATAATAACGGATGATGTCGGGGACATAGGAGTAAATGACCTTGTCGTCCGCCACTCCGCAGCCGGGGGCATTGGCCAGGGCTACCTTGCCCTTGCGCCAGGCTCGCATCAGTCCGGGCACGCCAAGCAAGGAGTGGGGGTTGAAGACCTCCGGGTCCAGAAAGAGATCATCCACCCGCCGATAGATGACATCCACCCGTGTCATGCCCTGGATAGTCTTCATGTAGACGCAGTCGTCACTGTCCACCCGGAGGTCGGCGCCCTCGACCAGTTGCGCGCCCATGCCGCGGGCCAGGAAGGCGTGCTCGAAGTAGGCCGAGTTGTAGATGCCGGGGGTTAGCACGGCCACCTGGTGGCGGGGCCCCGGGGCGGGAGAAATGGAGCGAAGCATCTCCAGTAGCCGGTCGGGATAGTCGTCCACCGGCAAAATAGTATTGTTCTCGAAGAGTTCTGGCAGGATCCGCTTGGTTACCTCCCGGTTTTCGATCATGTAGGAGACGCCCGAGGGCACCCGCAGATTGTCTTCAAGAACATAGAGGGTGCCATCGGCGTCCCTCGCCAGGTCGCTGCCGCAGACGTGGGCCCAGACGCCATGGGCCGGGCGGATGCCAACGCATTCCTGGCGGAAGCCCTTGGAATTGGCGATGAGTTCCTTGGGCACCACGCCGTCGTCCAGCACCTTCTGGTCCAGGTAGAGATCGTCGATGAAGAGGTTCAGGGCCTTGAGCCGTTGTTTGAGGCCCGCCTCAACTCCCCGCCATTCGCTCAAGGACAGGACGCGCGGTATGATGTCGAAGGGCCAAGCCCGGTCGATGTTCTCGCCGTCGCTGTAAACGGTGAAGGTGACGCCCTTGTCGATGATGGCCAGCTCCGCATCGAGCTTGCGCATCTGTATCTCCTCCTCCGACAGGGAACGGAGCCAGTTGGTCAGGTTGCTTGCCGGGGGACGGGGGGTGCCGGGGGAGTGGATGAGTTCGTCAAAGCCCCCCTTGGGGTCGTAGAGATTCCAGTCGATGGCCATGGTGCTGCTCCGCCTCGGTTAGCTTGAATCCTTGGGGCTTAATCGTCTCCTGTACTCGAATACGCAAAAATGGTGCCAAGACGTGAGGGCGAAGGGGGCCAGGGGTCCCTATCCTGTTATACCCGTCACATATAGGTTTTCACTTTTCTGCTGCCGGGTACCGGGTGGCGGGTGCCGGCCGCCGGGGGACGCCGTGAATACGTCCTTGTAGGCTTGACGTCAGCATCCTTGCTGTCTACACCCCCGCCGGCCGCCACCCGCCACCCGCCACCCGGTACCTGACCCCCCCACCGATCGCTGCGAAATCACATCCGGTGGGTATAGATGCCCTGGCGTGGGGCACAACCACGATATGAGATCCCCCCTCTGACCGAACAGCGTTG
>JBFZDM010000393.1:0-2888 GCA_041307365.1 Chromatiaceae bacterium
CCAGCCCCGCCATAATGGCGACCATGACCCTCTCCATCCGCACCAAGCTCTTCCTGACCCTGCTCACCGCCTCCTCCCTGGCGGTGGCGGGCATGCACGCCTTCATGGCCTGGTCCTTCACCAACGGCCTGATAGAGCTGGCCGAAAGCCGCCAGCAGGAGCGGCTGGAGCTGATCGCCGAGCGCCTGGTGGAGCACTACCGCGCGGAGGGTGGCTGGCGACAATTGGCGGCGGACAAGGGGCTCTGGATCGCCATCCTCGCCGGCTTCGACCGGCTAGGGCCGCCCGCCCACCAGGGACCGCCCGACTGGGCCCCTGGCGCCGGCCCGAGGCGCCACCGGGAACGCCTGATGCGGTACCGTTTCGAGGAGCCCGGCATCTGGCCGCCGAGCCCGGTGGTGGAGCGGGCGCGCCAGCCGGATAGCCGCCACCTGCCCCTGGACATGCGCCTCATGCTGCTGGACGCCGAGGGTGGCCCCATCCAGGCCAGAACCGAGCTGCTGCCGGGGACCCCCCGCTTCCCCCTGCGCCTGGACGGGGTACGGATTGGTGAACTGGCCTTGATCCCCGGCCCCTTCCTGCCCGAATCCGGCGAACTGCGCTTCCAGGAAAGCCAGGGCCAGGCCCTGCTCCTCATCGCCCTGGCCATGGTCCTGCTCTCGGCCCTCTTCGCCTTCCCCCTCGCCCATCGCCTGACCCAGCCGGTGCGCGGATTTCAGGACACGGCCCGGCGCCTGGCCTCCGGCGACTATGCCGCCCGGGCCACCCGCCAGGGCGAGGACGAACTCGGGCGACTGGGCCGCGACCTCAACCTCCTGGCGGCGACCCTCGAGGCCAACGAACAGGCGCGCCGGCGCTGGGTCGCCGATATCTCCCACGAACTGCGCACCCCCCTGGCCCTGCTGCGGGCCGAGATCGAGGCCGCCCAGGACGGCGTCCGCCCCCTCGACGCCCGGACCCTGGAGGCCCTCCACGACGACACCCTGCGCCTGGGCCGCCTGGTGGACGACCTCCACGAACTCACGATGACCGACCTCGGCGCCCTCAGCTATCGCAAGACCGACATCGACCCTATCGGCATCCTGGCGGCGGACCTGGACGCCTTCCGCCCCCGCTTCGCCACGGCCGGCATCCGCCCGCACTTCGACAACCGGCTGACCGAGCCGGCGTCCATGCTGGCCGATGGCCACCGCCTGTCCCAACTCTTCCGCAACCTGCTGCACAACAGCCTTCAGTACACGGACCCCGGCGGCGAATTGCGCGTCATCACCTCCCTTGATGCCGGCACCCTGATCATCGACTTCCAGGACACCCCTCCCGGCGTGCCGGAGGCGGCCCTGGGCCACCTCTTCGACCGCCTCTACCGGATCGACGCCTCCCGCGGGCGCCACACCGGCGGGGCCGGGCTCGGCCTCGCCATCGCCCGCAACATCGCCGAGGCCCATGGCGGGGACATCGCCGCCCTGCCCTCCCCCCTCGGCGGCCTTGGCATCCGCCTCCGCCTGCCCCTCGAAGGTACCGCCCCATGACCGACCGCATCCTCATCGTCGAGGACGAGCGACGCCTCGCCCACCTGGTCGCCGATTACCTGGCCATCGCCGGCTACGACACCCAGATCCTGGCCAACGGCACCGCCGTCGCCGACTGGGTGCGCGCCAACCAGCCGGCCCTGATCCTCCTCGACCTCATGCTGCCGGGCCGCGACGGCCTCGACATCTGCCGCGACATCCGCGCCTTCAGCCAGGTCCCCATCATCATGACCACCGCCCGCGTCGAGGAGATCGACCGCCTGCTGGGCCTGGAGCTGGGCGCCGACGACTATGTCTGCAAACCCTACAGCCCCCGGGAGCTGGTGGCGCGGGTCAAGGCCGTGCTCCGGCGCGGCCAGGCCCCCGCCTCCCCCGCGGCCGGCCCGGCTGCTGGCGGCGGCATGGGCCGGGCCGCGGTTGGCCTCACCCTGGACGAATCCAGCCTGCGCGTCCACTGGCGGGACCGCTCCATCGAACTCACGGCGGTGGAATTCAGCCTCCTCGCCACCCTCCATGCCGCCCCCGGCCGCATCTTCTCCCGGGAGCGGCTCATGGACCGCATCTACCGCGACCACCGCATCGTCTCCGACCGCACCATCGACAGCCACGTCAAAAAACTCCGCCGCAAGCTCGCCGACCTGGCCCCCGAACGGGAACTGATCCATTCCGTCTATGGCGTCGGCTATCGCTACGAGGAAAGGGACGAGGAGGCACGAGGAGATTGACTGAAATCCCCGCCCCTTGCCATTTCCCCCCCATCAGGCAAACTTGAGTCAGGCGGACGAGCCCGTCCTCCCATCCACAACCCAACCCTGGAGCCCGCCATGTCCGAAAATGAAAAGCCCGCCATGGACAAGATGGTCGAAGCCTACGAAGAGATGCTCAAGCGCACCCATGAGTCCCTGGAACAGGCCGAAAAGGAGACAGTGCCCGCCCTGCGTGAACTGCTGGAAAAGGCCCGCGACAGCATGGTGGAACTGGGTGAACTGACCCGGGAGGAGGCCGCCAAGGTGGCCGATTACGTCGAGCGCGACATCAAGGACGCCGCCGAATACATAGCCGAGACCGGCGCCGACCTGCGCCAATGGTGGCGCTTCGACCTCGACCAGATGGAAGAGCGCATGCTGGAGATGTTCAGCAGCGTCGCCGACCAGACCAGCCTGCAACTTCACGACTGGGCCGAACAAGCCCGCCATGCCGTCGGCTACCACACCGGCGAGATCACGGGTCCCGGCACCCTCTACTGCGCCGCCTGCGGCGCCGAGCTGCAGATGCACCAAACCGGCCACATCCCGCCCTGCCCCAAATGCCATGCCACCCTCTTCAAGCGCGCCCCCAATGACGAGCCCGAAGCCGGAT
>JBFZDM010000118.1:0-4308 GCA_041307365.1 Chromatiaceae bacterium
ATCGGGACTTTCTTATTGGTCGTCATGATTTTGGCCTGCCTTTCACTCTAATTTCTGAAGGGCAGGTGTCTCAGGTCATATTGGCACAGAGGGCCGACGCAATCGAAGAAGGCAGGTCCCACCCCTACGACCCTAGCCCTCGGGATCCTACCGCTTGGCAGGGATAACCGGCTGATCTTGATACGTTGAAGATCCTGCGGTTCTCGGCGCCCTTGGCATGGACCACTCATGCCAGGCTTATCCCGAGCGCTTCCTCAGCAGCATCATGTAGTTGACTCCCATGTAGGCGGTGTAATGGAAGCCGCGATCGAAGGGATTGACGCGCACGCCGGTGCCATGCACAAGGGCGAATTGGTCGCCGAGACCGGCTGTGACTTCGGCCGGTGTCACGAGTTTCCGCCAGTGGTGAGTACCCTTCGGTAGCCAGCCCAGTACATATTCCGCGCCGAAGATGGCGATGACGAGCGCCGCCAAGGTACGGTTGATGGTTGCCACCACCATGACACCGCCCGGTCGGACCAGCTTGCCGCAGGTCGAAAGGAATTCCGGCGGGTCGTCCACATGCTCCACGACCTCCATGTTGAGCACGGCATCGAATTGCTCACCGCTGGCCGCGAGGGCTTCGGCGGAGGCCAGCCTATAGTCCAGGTCCAGACCACTCCCCTGGGCGTGGAGTTCGGCTACCCGGATATTTTTGGCCGTGACATCGATACCCGTGACGCGCGCGCCGAGGCCTGCCAGGGACTCGCTCAGGATTCCACCGCCGCAGCCGATGTCCAGCAACTGCAGGCCCGTCAGGGGAAGCGCGGTGGCTGGATCGGTGCCGAAGGCGTGGCCAAGGTGCTCGCGAATGTAGCCGACGCGGAAGGCGTTGAGCCGGTGTAGGGGCCAAAAGGGCCCGTTGGTATCCCACCAGCGGTGGGCCAGCTTCTCGAAGTAGGCAACCTCCTCGGGATTGATGCTCGGGGCCCGCGGGGGTTCAGTCGTCATCTTGGCAAGAGCCTCCGGTTCCTTGTCCTTGCTCGGTATTTAGTTGCAGGGACCGGTTTTCGCAACCGCGCATGGTTTCCATGCGCGCTGGACAATCCCTGCTGGCTTCCCGGGTCGAAGGCATGCCGTCCGCCGATAGCCGCCAGCCTGGTTTTAGCGGCATCCCGGCGGAGGCGGTGGGGGGGAAGGGGCCTGGCCAAGAGGAGCGCTGGCGAGGCGAATACGCATCTGCCCCGGAGCCATGGAAGTATGTCGATGGGTCTCGAAGGCCTACGCGAAGCCGTTCGCCGGGAATATCCGACGACTCGCTTAGCCTCATGACCCAAGGCAGGATGCGGAGGCGTAGTGCCGCAGGTAGGGATCCCTGCCGGGGCTGGGGGTAACTTCCGCCCCTACCGCAACCCCCGATTGCTTGCCGATGACTCGCCACGGACGGTTGTGCTCCTATCCTTTTATCCTTTTTGGCGCCTGGATCCCGGCAATTTCTGGCGGGATGACACACCAAGCCCTTGGCATCCTGGCCGCCTTCGCGGTTCCGGTTGCCGGATTCGGGTTTACTTGCCCGCCGGTGCGCAGGGCCCGGTCTTGGAAGGCTGGCTGGAATCGCAGTGCGCCAGCGGCTTGCCCTTGCGGTCGAGCAGGCGACCCTTCCAGGTGCCTCCACCCGTGAGGGCGATGTCCATGTAGCCGAACTCGCTCAGGCCAAAACCGACGGCGTTTGCATCGCCGATAGCGAGCGAAAAGGGGTCCTCGGGGAAGTTCTTGGCGAGTTCCACACCCCCGTTGCCGACGATGAGTTGGGTCGGAAGGTCGCTGGGGGGGTCAAAGCCGATGGCCTGAAAACGGTGCATGTGTCCGGAAAGCACCAGGTCAAGGGGCCTGGACGGCGGGTAAGCGGCGAAGGCCGTCTGGAGCGTCTTGTCGATGACGGCATACTTGCCGGATGTGTCCAACTCCGTCTTGGGGGCATCGTCTTCGGGCTTCTTCAGTCCCCACAGGGGCCGATGGCTCTGCAGCCAGATGGCGTTAGCGGCGGGGGCTTCCTTTACCAGGGACTGGATCCGCTCGAACTGGGCGTTGAATTGGTCCTGATGCAGGTTGCCCTGATCGCAGGCGTTGGCGGAGTCAAGCACGACCACGGAGAGTCCACCCAGGTCGACCCGGTAAGGGCTGGCGAAGATCAGGGGCTCCGCACTTTCCGCCGGCGGACAGGCGAGCTGGCCGCCGCCTCCCATGAGGTCCGAGCCGGCATCCAAAAAATAGAACCAGCCGGGTCCCGCCCGGCTGCATAACTCGTGATTGCCGCGGGCGAAGACCCAGGGGGCCGCGCCGAGCAGTTTGGCGGCCGGCTTGAAGAAGTCGTCCTGCCATGCCTTCCAGGAGTCGGGTGTCTCGCTGCCCACGCTGTTCTGGCCGAAGTAGGGGCCGGTGAGGGTGCAGGTCACGCTAGAGGTATTGTCACCTGCATCGTAGACCGAGACCTTCTTGGCCTTGTCCTTGCCCAGCTTGATCGCGATCTTGCCGGGGGTGCCCCGGTAGTTGTAGTCCCCCATGTGCAACACCAGGTCGGGGGCGGTGACGGCGGCCGCGTCCGCCATCGCGGCGAAGGGCCAGTCCTTGCTCTTCTCGCATCCCTTCTGATCGTTGGGCTTGCAGCCCGTGTCGCCGAATACCGCGACCCGGGTGATTTGGGTGGGGACCGGCGGCAGGGGCATGGAGGTGCCCGAGACGTCCATCCTGGACCCATCCGTCGGGTACGGGGCCTCGCAGACTGTAACCTTGAAATTCTCAGGGTCGGGATTGCGGCGTGGCCTCATGGCTTGCTTGTCGCCCTCACCCTGGTGGGGCTCGAGCGAGGGGCAGTCCGCGCCGGCTTTGTCAATCACGACCCTGGCCAGGGCGATCTGCTCGCCTTTGGCCGTCTGGCCGAGCACCACGAAGGCGGCCAGCGGATCCTTGTCGCCCGCATGCAATGCCCGTGGGATGCCGCAGGCCGCGGCGGAAGCGAGCATAGCCGCCATAAGTAATCTTGGTTTGTTCATCCTGTCCTCTTGGGGTTGGTGTCATTGTGCCTTGCGGACTCCCGGGCATGTCGTTTTTTTCGCCGGTGGGGCGCAGCTTCTCCTTCGGGCGGCGTCTGCTTGGGAATAAGGAGAAGAATAAGGGGGCCACCCATTTTTTCCTGGGCGGGGAAAGTACCCGACCCTTGGGTGAAGGGGCCAGTCCGGGTGCCTCGCCGCGGGCGCGCTTATGGGAGGTGAGCTTCATGCACCGCATCGGTGCTTCGAAAAAGGCCGACCTCGGTGACGCAAAGCTCGGCGGCGAAGGCGCGGCCGATGGCCACCAGTCCGAGGCCACGCAGGCGTCCCGTATCGAGGGGCACATCGATGCGATGGGGCACGAAGTCGCCAAAGGGCAGCCGGAGCTCGCGCCATTGGGGACTGGTTTGGAAGGTGCCGCGGTAGGACTGCCAGGGCAGGCGGGTGTCCGCCGTCTTGAGGTGCAGCTTGTACGACTCGCCGTTGCCGCGTACCAGGATGCGGAACCCCGTGTAGGCGCTGGCATTAAGGCATCCCTCCGGAGCCAGATCCAGGGCGGTCTGGATGAAGCCGCCCCTGTTCTCCAGGCGCACTTCGCCCCGCAGGCATAGGGCGTGGCGCCCGTCGACTTGCCCCCAGGACAGGCTACCGGCGGAGACTCCGCCCATGACCCCGTCAGTCACCAGTCGCCAAGGGGTGCCGAGACGGGAGGGCCCGCCCGGAACCGCGAAGTCGTCGATCAGCAGGGTATCGGCAGCCGAGGTGCTCATCGCAAGGTAACCCAGAATCGCCAAGAGCCGCTTTGCAGGGCATTGCCGGGATGATATGGGCTCACGCCGGGCCTTTCCGCGCAGGCAGCATCTCGTTGACTCCCGTCTCTAGCCAGGGAAATGGCAGCCAGGGTCCAACGGGTGCTCGCGAATGTGGCGGGCGCGAGAGGCCTTGAGCCTGTGCAAGGCCCAGAAGGGCACGTTGGTATCCCACCCGCAGCGGGCCAGGTTCTCGATGTAGGTGACCTCGTCGGGAGCGATGCTCGGGGGCGCGGCGGTTCAGTCATCATCTGGGTTAATCGCAGAAATTTTCCGCCTGACCCTTCTCCCCGGTTGGGATGGTTTCCCAGATCCGCACCGGGTCCAGTTCTCGCCAGCGATTGACTATCTGGCAGAACAGCTTGGCCGTCTGCTCCACGTCATAGATGGCGGCGTGGGCCTCGGTGTTGTTCCAGCCGAGGCCCGCCATTTGGGCGGCGCGGGCCAGCACGGTCTGACCAAAGACCAGA
>JBFZDM010000419.1:0-3531 GCA_041307365.1 Chromatiaceae bacterium
CCTGTTCGCGTCCCGCCAGCCCGGCCAGCGCCAGAAGAGCGGGCGCCGGGTGAGGCCGAGCGCCGCCTGGCCCCAGTGCTGCCCCGCCCCGAGGATATGGTCGCGATCGCCAAGGGCCGCAAGGCCCACGCCAGCCCCGGGGTGCGTCGCTTCGCCCGGGAATTGGGCGTCGATCTGACCTTCGTCAAGGGTTCGGGCCTCAAGAGCCGCATCCTCAAGGAGGACGTCCAGCGTTACGTCAAGCAGGCCCTGTCCCAAGGGGCGCCGGCAACCGTCACGGCCAGCTTGCCCTTCGCCCTTCCTCCCGCCCCAGCGGTGGACTTCGCCAAGTTCGGCCCCGTGGAGGTCAAGGAACTCTCCCGCATTCAGAAACTGAGCGGCCGGCACCTGCATCGCGCCTGGCTCTCGGTGCCTCACGTCACCCAATTCGACGAGGCGGACATCACCGAGTTGGAGGCTTTCCGCAAGTCCCACCAGGCCAGCGCCGAGGCCGGAGGCATCAAGCTCACCCTCCTGCCCTTCCTGCTCAAGGCCGTCGCCGCCGCCCTGAACCGCATGCCCAGCCTCAAGTCCTCCCTGACGCCGGACGGCGAAGGGCTGGTGATGAAGCACTACACTCACATCGGCGTCGCCGTGGACACCCCCAAGGGGCTGGTGGTTCCGGTCGTTCGCGACGTGGACAAGAAGGGTCTCCAGGATCTGGCCCGGGACTTGACGGACTTCAGCGCCAAGGCCCGGGCCGGCAAGCTGCTCCCGGCTGACATGCAGGGCGGTTGCTTCTCCATCTCCAGCCTGGGCGGCATTGGCGGCACCGCCTTCACCCCCATTGTCAACGCCCCGGAGGTCGCCATCCTCGGCGTCTCCCGCGCCACAATGAAACCGGTCTGGCAGGGCTCGGCCTTCGTGCCCCGCCTGATGCTGCCCCTCTCGCTTTCCTATGACCATCGCGTCATCGACGGGGCCGAAGGCGCGCGCTTCACCCGCCTGCTCGGCGACTTGCTGGGGGATATCCGGCGGCTGCTCCTTTAGACTCCGGTCAGCCAGACCGCCAGGGGCCATGCCGAACAATCTCTGAACAGGAAATGTCCCTCTTGTGGCGGGGCGGAACTTCTAAGAGATGCCCGTGAACCCGCCCTACTGCTTACAGCGACCCTTCGCCTCCTCCTCATCGAGGATGATGAAGGGCGACAGCAACCATTCCGGTTCTGGCTACCGCCAGGTGTAGTGCTGCGCTGGGTGCAATCCGCCGGGACAGGCCCGGCCGGTCCGGCACCAGCCGCCGGATCGCCGGCCCTTACAGATTGAAGATAGAATCTTCAATTTGTAAGCGCCACCGTATGATCCGCCGTGATGCCAAAGAGACCGCGCTTCGCCTGGCGCGGGGATTCCCCATCCTCGCCATCACAGGTCCGCGTCAGTCCGGTAAGACGACGCTCGCCCGCACCCTGTTCACTGATCGTGCCTACGTGTCCTTGGAAGATCCGGACCAGCGCGAGCAGGCGCAAACCGACCCGCGGGGCTTCCTTACCCGCTTTGCGGATGGCGCTGTGATCGACGAGGTTGGGCGAAGCCCGCGCGGTGGGATGTTGGGCCTCCTGTCGTCGGCCCAACCTTGTGTGTCGCTCGCCCCTTTGGTGCAGGGCGGTTGCATCCGAGTGGTCAGAACCGGCCACTCATCAACAACCCGACCGCAGCAGCCCTGGGTGAGGTCCGCCATGCCGCCCAAGGCCGGGCGCCGGGGAAGCAGGCCGGGGTTGCAAGGTCTGTCCCGCCCGCAAGCACTCTAGATGACGCGCAATCGTATTAAAGATCACCTCAATATTGACGCGCGACAATATTGCCGTAATAATATGCCCATCCTGTATCGAAAGGGCATTGGAGCGATGGCGCTGAAACTGGGTAACAAGGCGGATGGAGAGGATTTCTTCGACCGCGACAACGAGCGGCAGGACCTCTGGCGTTATCTCGAGGGCAACCACGTCGTCCTCAGCGGTCCCAGACGCCTCGGCAAGACCTCGCTCTTGCAGCGGCTGGCGGACGAGGCGGCGAGACAGGGCTTGATTGCCAGGCTCGTGGACGTGGGTGGGGTCGAGACGCCCGCGGGCTTCATCGATGCCCTCGACCGCGCCTTCCCGGACGAGACCATCGCGGGGCACCTGCGGGGCGCCGGCGAGGCAGTCGGCCGCTGGATATCCCGGCTGCGCAAGGTCGATGTAACGCTTCCCGGTGGCGTGGGCGGCGGCATCGAACTCCAGGCACCGCCGGATGCGGCCTGGTCAGAGGACGCACGGCGCTTGCAGGAGCGGCTGTCCGAGGCCCCGGTGTTGTTGCTGGTCGATGAGGTCTCGGTCTTCCTGGAGAAGGCCCTGGCGCGGCACCAGCCCGACACGGTCCGGTTGCTTGCCTGGCTGCGGCCGTGGCGGCAACAGAGCGGCTTGGCGTGCCGCTTCCTGTTCTCGGGGTCCATCGGGCTCAACGCGCTGCTCGCCCGTCACCGCCTCGGCACCTATTTCAACGACTGTTTCGACTACCGGCTCGGCCCCTTCAAGGACAGGGAGGCCCTGGAGATGCTCGCGATCCAGTGCCAGCGCGAGGGCTGGGTACCGGAGCCCGGGACCTTGCCCCATCTCTGCGGCCGCGTCGGCTGGCTCTCGCCCTTCTACCTCAACCTGCTATTGGACTCCGCGCTATCCGCGGCGCGGGATCGCTTGCAGGAGACCGGCGCCGAGGGGCGACGGCTGCTGACGACGGACGTGGATGACGGATACGATCGGCTGCTGGCGGTGCGCTCCCGCTTCATCCACTGGTACCAGCGCCTGGAGCGGGATCTGTCCCCCACGGACCTCGCCTTCACCCTGCGCCTCATGGGGGTCGTAGCGACGTCCGAACAGGGACTGACCCGCCGCCAGGTGTTGGCGCGCCTCAGCAAGCTGGAGCCGGACCCGGACCAGCGGGCGGCCCGGCTCGACCAGGCCATGCTGGGCCTGGAGGAGGACGGCTACCTGGACGCCTCCGGTGAGCGCATCCAATTCCCCTCCTTCATCCTCCGCGACTACTGGCGTCGCAACCATGGCCGTTGACGCCATCCCGCGCAGAACGGCGGCCGCCGCGGGGGTCGCGCTCAACGCCACCGTCAAGTACAACCCCCACCTGTGGGGGCCGGACGAGCTGCGGTCCATCTTCGTGGTCCGCACCCGGGAGCTGCGGGAACTGCTGGATCGGCTGCGCGCCACCCCGGGCGCGAGCGTCCCCCAGCACGTCCTGGTCACCGGCTCGCGGGGGATGGGCAAGACCACACTGCTGCGCCGCCTGGCGCTCGCTGTGGAGGATGATCCGGAGCTTTCGAGGCGCTGGGTCCCGGTCACCTTCCCGGAAGAGCAATACACCGTCAGCACCCTGGCCGAGCTGTGGCGCAATGTCCTCGATGCCCTGGCCGATACCCGGGAGCGTCAGGGTGCGTCCACCGAGGAGCTGGGCCGGCTGGATGCCGAGGTCCGTCGCATCGGCGAACTGCCGACGGAGGCGCGGGAG
>JBFZDM010000433.1:0-5814 GCA_041307365.1 Chromatiaceae bacterium
ATCTCATGGCATTTGACATAAGTCAAAAAGAAGGGCGGCGGGAGCCGGATGATCACTTTCCCGTCAATTTGATATGAATCAAGGCAGGTGGCTCCGCTCGCAAGCCTAATCAGCATCGCCCAACCTCAACCAGGAGATCCAAATGACTCAGTCGAAACAATTCCTACCGCCGCGCCAGTTTGTTCTGGGGGCCGTTGCCGCCGCCATTAGTTCAATACTCGTCGGCACCATGGGTGTCGCCGCCGCCGCCGAACCAACCCTGAGTGCCGAGGATTTCGAGCGCGCCAAGACCATCTATTTCGAGCGCTGCGCCGGCTGTCACGGCGTGCTGCGCAAGGGCGCCACCGGCAAGAACCTGGAGCCAACCTTGAGCACGCAGAAGCCGGACGGCTCCACCGAGGAGGGAGGCACCATCAAGCTGGGACAGGATCGTCTGGAGAAGATCATCGCCCTCGGCACCGAGGGTGGCATGGTCAACTTCAACGACATCTTGAGCAAGGAAGACATCAAGCTGATGGCCACCTATATCCAGATGGAGCCCCCAGTGCCGCCGGAGTGGGGCATGAAGGACATGCTGGCGAGCTGGAAGTTGATCGTCCCGGTCGACAAGCGTCCGACCAAGCAGATGAACAAGATCAACCTGGATAACGTCTTCTCCGTGACCCTGCGCGACTCCGGCGAGGTGGCGCTGGTGGATGGCGATACCAAGGAGATCATCAATATCGTCAAGACAGGCTACGCGGTGCACATCTCGCGCATGTCCGCCTCGGGACGCTACATCTACGTCATCGGCCGCGACGGACTCCTGAGCCTGATTGATCTCTGGATGGAAAAGCCCGAGGTGGTGGCGGAGGTCAAGTCCGGCATCGAGGCCCGTTCCGTCGATACCTCCAAGTTCAAGGGCTATGAGGACAAATACGCCATCCTCGGTTCTTACTGGCCTCCCCAGTACGCCATTCTCGAGGGTGAGACCCTCAAGCCGCTGAAGATCGTCTCCACCCGCGGTATCACCGTGGATGGCGAGTACCACCCGGAGCCCCGCGTCGCCTCCATAGTCTCGTCGGTGATCAAGCCCGAATGGGTGGTCAACATCAAGGAGACCGGGATGGTCAAGCTGGTGGATTACTCCGACATTGATAACCTGAAGGAAGTCACCATCAACTCCTCCAAGTTCCTGCATGACGGTGGTTGGGACTCCACCAAGCGCTACTTCCTGGTGGCCGCCAATGCCTCGAACCAGGTAGTGGCCGTCGATACCCAGGAGGGCAAGCTGGCCGCCATCATCGACACCAAGCCCAAGCCCCATCCAGGCCGCGGCGCCAACTTCACCCATCCCCAGTTCGGGCCTGTGTGGGCTACCTCCCACCTGGGGGCCGATGTTATCACCCTCATCGGCACCGACCCGGCAAAGCACCCAAATGAAGCTTGGAAGGTGGTGCAAGAGTTGCCCATGCACGGGTCCGGCTCTCTGTTCGTGAAGACCCATCCCAAGTCAACCAACCTTTGGGCGGATGCCCCGCTGAACCCCGACCAGGAGACCGCCGAGTCGGTGACGGTTTACGACATCAACAACCTGGATAAGGGACCAGAGGTCATCAACGTGGCCCAGATGGCCGAACTCGGCGAGACCAAGGGTGTCAAGCGCGTGGTCCATGCCGAGTACAACAAGGAGGGCGATGAGGTCTGGTTCTCCGTCTGGAGCGGCAAGACCGATCCCGCGGCCCTGGTGGTGCTGGACGACAAGACCCGCAAGCTCAAGTCGGTCATTAAGGATCGCATGATCACCCCCACGGGCAAGTTTAACGTCTATAACACCCAACACGACATTTACTAGGGAGTTCCGCAAGACAGGTTGCCATCCTTTCCCGGATTCCGGCCCTCAGCCGGCATATCGGGCAGAGAGACAACCTGCTCGCCTCGTCGTCCCCAGGGGATGCCGGGACCCAGTGCCAAGGACGGCGCGCGGCGGGCGAGCGCGGGAATCGCGCCAGTCACCAGGCGGCGACATCTAACGTGCAACTCCTACCCTTGGGCGCGAATGCATTCGCACCACCAAGCAAGTCAACTGTCGGATCAAGGTCCATCCACCCCAGGTAGGGCCGTGCGGGGTTCCCATGCAACACCATTCACTGATCAAGAGTCTGCTGGCGCGCAAGGTCGCCTTCGGGGCGACCCTTGGCGGCGCCGTTTTGTTCATGGTGATCGGCGTCATCCTGTGGGGCGGTTTCAACACCGCCATGGAGGCGACCAACACCATGGAGTTCTGCATCACCTGCCATGAGATGCGGGACAACGCCTATGTCGAATACCTCGGCTCGGCCCACGACGGCAACCGTAGCGGCGTGCGCGCCGGCTGCCCGGACTGCCACGTCCCCCGCCCCTGGGTCCACAAGCTGGTGCGCAAGGTGCAGGCGAGCCAGGAGGTCTGGCACAAGCTCATGGGTACCGTGGATACCCCGGAAAAGTTCAATGAGCACCGCCTCACCATGGCCAAACGGGTATGGCAGGCAATGAAGGACACGGACTCCCGCGAGTGTCGCAACTGCCACGACTGGCACACCATGAATCCGGAGCGGCAGAAGCCGCGGGCGCGCAATCAGCACAAGTTTGCGATGGAGAATGGGCGCACCTGCATCGACTGCCACAAGGGAATAGCCCATCAAGCGGTGCACAACCAATTGTCGGAGGAGGAGTTGGAGACCATCAGCGCCCCGGTGGCGGCCCACATCCAGCCCGTGCCCCAGTCCTTCCTGGAGGGATTGATCCGGGTCGAGGCGGCGGAGAAGGCGGCCGAAGCCCAGGCCCAGGCCGAGATCCAGCGGGACCGGGAGCAACGCGCCGAAGCCAAGTTAGCGGAACAGCGTCACATCGAGGAGGCAGTGGCCAAGGCCCTGGCGGAGCGGCAGGCGGCGACCCAGGACGATACGAGGGTAGCTTCGGCACCCGTTCCGGCATCCGCCCCCGCGGCCGGGGGCCTGGATGCCGGGATCGACTGGTCCAAGGCTGGCGAACGGCGGATCACCCTCTTCTACCCCGGTCAGACCTCGATGGAGTGGACCCTGGTGGGTAAATACCATGGTGGCGCCCTGCCATTCAAGGACGGGGACCGCTGCTTTACCTGCCATGACAAGGAGACCGAGGCCATGGGGCGGAAAATGGTCACTGGGGAGAAGGCCGAACCCACCCCCATCCCGGGCAAGCGCGGTTCCATACCAGTGAGCGTCCAGGCGACCCACGACGCGGATAACCTCTACTTGCGCTTCCAGTGGGAGGACGCGGGTCACAACCCGGTGCCCTTCGCCGAGGGCGGCAAGCTGGATCCCCAACATCAGGTCAAGCTGGCCCTGATGCTGGCCACCGATGACGTCATCTACGCTAAGCAGGCAGGGTGCTGGGGGACCTGCCACCACGACCTGAGATCCATGCCCGAACACCCCGCCGATCCGATGGCCTCCGGGCTGGCCCTGGACTTCTCCACCGGCGTGACCAAGTACCTCAAGGAGTCCCGCACCGCGGTAGAGGAGAAGGGCCAATTCGGCAAGAAGCTGGGGGGCTGGGACAAGCTCAAGGACTCCACGGCCCTGGAGGCCGAGCTTAGCGGAGGTCACTTCATGGATCTGCTGCGAGTCAATAGCGGAGACGGTTCCACCGAGGACGGACATATCCTTGCGGAACGGCACATGGACAGTGGCCAGGGTTTCGCCGCGACCATCCAACTGGACGCGGGGCAGTGGACCGTCACCCTCAAGCGGCCTCTCAAATCCGACAAACCCGGTGACCTGACCCTGGAGCCCGGCAAGATCTATAACTTCGGCTTCGCCATTCACGACGACTACAGCGACGCCCGCTTCCATCATGTCTCCCTCGGCTACACGCTAGGGTTCGATAGCCCCGAGGCGGAGGTGAACGCCACAGCCCAGTGACGACGGGAGGGAATTCGGGGGCGCCGTGCCCCCCGCTCGCATTTAGGCCACCGACAGCAGTGTCGGTGGCTGTTTTTTTTCGCCTACCACCCCATAGGAGGGATACCATGCCCAAAATCCAATTCCTGCCCCTAGCCCTGCGGGCCGTGCTGGCCCTGGGCGCCCTATCCCAGGCCGTTGCCGCTGGAGAGGGGGAGACCGTTGTCGTCATCACCACTAAGCACCGCTTCGAACCCGCCGAGGTCACCGTCAAGGTAGGCACCACGGTGCGTTGGGAGAACCGGGAGAAGGTCCAGTTTCACAACGTCACCTTCCCCGACCAGGGTGACGACCCTAGTGACTACTTCTTCCCCGGCGAGACCCGGGAGCGAACCTTCGATAAGCCCGGGACCTACCCCTATACCTGCGAACCGCACGACGCCTCGCATCAGATGCGCGGTGTAGTTCACGTCGTCGAGTGAGGGCAGGCCTCGGAGGGAACCCCGTCATGGCGGCCTGGGTGGAATGAAGATGCCTAGGCCGAGCCATCTACCACGGCAAAACCGACCCAAAGCCCCAACTCTATCAGGATGGAAACCCGGCCACGCCACTGACATCCGCCGCCCCTCCCTGGGCGGTAGCGGTAGCGGTAGCGGAAAGTAGCCCATCAGCGCATCGGCCAGCAAATCGCGCGAATATGCCAACGAGGTGGTGAAATGGTAATCAGGCCAATGAAATCCCTTTAGTGCGAGGTACCTTCCGAACGCATGATCTTGTTCCAGACGTTGTACTTGCCAACCGGCTTCTTCGCCGGGATGCGCTTCACTTCGGTCAGCGTCTTGACGTCAATTACCACCAGCGCGCCATCGAGTTCCCACAGGCTCGCCAGCGCATAGCGGCCGTCCTTGGTGAATTCGACGTGCGCCAGCGTCTGACCCGGCGGCGCCTTGATCTCCTTGACCACTTCCAGGGTCTGCTTGTCAATAACCTGGAGCACATTCTTGTGCTCCTTACTCATCATCGAGTCAGTGAAGGCGTAAGGGCTGTTTTCATGACTGCGCATGAAAAAACCTGGGCCAAGGATTTTGATCTTCTTAATGTTCTCGAAGGTTTCCAAGTCGATCACGGTGATCAATCCTTCTCCGAGGTTCGGCGAGGCCATCACAGTGCGCTCCTTGCCGGTGGGGTCCTTCCACTTCCAGGTGATGCCTGAACCCAGGTGCGGCATACCGGGCATATCCAGATCGGCAATCTTTTTGCGACCGTCAAGGTAGATCACCTGGCCCTTGGTTGCCGTGCGTGAGGCGCCGAGGATCTCGTCGTAGCTCTGGGTAAAGAAAAAATCGTCGAGATAGTCCTCAAGCAGGGTCCGGCGGGGGTTGAGAAAGCCCGGCACAAAGTCACCTTCCTTGTACTGGAAGTCATGCACCAGTCCTTGGGCAATTGGATCGGCATGTGGGTCATAACTGATCTCCCAGACTTCCGGCACGTCCTTCAGCGCGGCGACGAAACTCTTTCTGGGCGAGGCATCGTAAACGGCCGAGACACGCGAGGTCTTGTCTCCCTTTGCATTCACCACCGGGATGATCTTCGCCAACTTAAGGTCATGCGCGTCCAGCACCACCAGGGTGTGGGGCAGATAATTGCCCACCATGACCCATTTCCCATCGCCGGACACCGCCGCATTGCGCGTGTTCAAGCCGGCGCGGGTCTCGGCCACCACCTTAAGGTTCCAGAGGTCGTACTTAGTGATCCAGCCATCGCGCGAGGCGAAATAGACAAAGCGGCCGTCCGGTGAATACTTGGGTCCGCCATGTAGCGCTAAGCGACTGGGAATGCGATGAATTGGCTCCAGCTTATCGCATCGAGCACCGACATATGATGATCGCCGGTCTCTACGACGATGAACAGA
>JBFZDM010000441.1:0-4833 GCA_041307365.1 Chromatiaceae bacterium
CCAGGACAAAGACCTCTTCGAGCCATTGCAGCAAGCCGTGCAACTCGTGGGTCATGATGACGAACTCGGCATCGAAACGAGCGGCATCGTCTTCCAGGCCCTCGCCCACACCCTCTTCGATGAGTTCGTCGGCAAAGCGCAGGCGCTTGAGAGACAGGTCCTCCTGAAGAACGAAGGCGAGGCTCTCCCGCCAATCCAGGGCCAGCTTAGTGACTTGCTTGCCAGCGCGCAGGTGGGTGGAGATCTCCTCCCCGGCCAGGTCCTGCCCCCGGCAGCGCACCACGGATCGCTCGTCGCGGGCGTCACGCAGTTCGCACTCGTCCCCCAGCGTGATGCCGACGGGCAGTTCACCCTCGGTGACCCAACGAGTCATGAGGATCTCGGGCGGCTGGGGAGGACGGGGCGGGTGCACCGGAAGGGAACCCAGGGTTTCGCGCAGCAGATCGACCAGCTCCTCGGCGGATTTGGCGCTGGCGGCATCCACCAGCATCCAGCCGGATTGCCGGTCCAGATAGGCGCAGACCCGACGGGAGCGGGTGAAGGCGCGGGGCAGGAGTTCCACCATCACCTCGTCGCGCAACTGGCGGCGCTCCTTGCGCCCCACCGTTCTAGCCTCGCGATCCTCGATAGCGGCGACCCGTTCATCCAGGATCTCCGCCACCACCGAGGACGGCAGCAATCGCTCTTGGCGGCGGGCACACACTAGCAGGCAATCCCCCGCCACATGGGACAGGGCGCTGGCTGATTCACCCAGGGGCGGGGCCCAGCCCATGGTCGCCGTCTCCAAGGAGCCGCAGGGGCGAAAACGGCGCTCGGCAAGCTTCCCCTCGAACTGGTCCGCGTCAACCGAAGCCGGATCAACCAGCTTGAACAATCGGACATTCTTGAACACGGCGCTTACTCCCAAGGCAAAGGGGGCGCATTATCCGCGACCTGGCGAAGCATGCAAGCCCAGGATGAGCGGGAGGCAAAGGTGTTAGCCGTGTCTCGAGCCGAAAGCGGGGCACGGGTGCCCAAATCAAGAGGGCTCCTAGCCCTTGTCCCAACCCATTCCGCCCGGGTTTTTGCTAGCGATGGCACTAAGGTCGCCAATTCAAGTATGGAAACCGGATCCTGCGCCATTTTCCTCGGGCATCTTACAGCGCTCAAATTCGGCGATGACCTGGGCGCCAAGGAGAAGGATGAGGGCAGCGACCTCGAAAGTAAGCAGGACGACCACGGCGCCCGCGAAGGATCCATAGATGAGGTTCACCAGGGAGAGGGTCTTGAAATACCATATCAGGAAGTGGCGGCTGATCTCCCAGAGCGAGGCCGCGACCAGGCCGCCGACGAGGGCATGGCGGGGGGCTATGCCGCCCAGAGGCATGACCAGATAAAGAGACATGAAAAGAAGCACCTGGCCAGCGAAGCCAATGGAAAAAATCAGCAAGGTGGATAGGCCGTCCAGTCTCCATTCCCGGCCAAGGAACTGTAAATGGGTGTGCGACAGGGCCTCGATGGCACCGCCGGCGAGAGAGATCAAGAGCAAGCCAGCGCCGATCAGCGCGATGAAAAGAAAGGGGATCAGGGCCGACACCAGGAAGTGGCGGCGATGGATGGCAACCCGGTGGAAGAAGATCACCGACATGGCGTTCTCCAGCAGGGTGAAGGCCATGGTGGAAAAGAAGATCAGGATGAGAAAGCCAAGCCAGCCGACCAGGTGGCGATTGACCAGAAACTCCCCCAATTGGTCGGTCACCGTGTCCGCCATGCCAGGCATAAAGAGGGCCAGCTCGTCACGCACGGCCTCCATCAATTGGGGCTCTGGCACCAGGTTCGAAAGCCCCACCAGGAGCAGCAGCATGAGTGGGATGATGGACAGCAGCATGTAATAGGCCACGGCGCCAGACAGGAGCATGCCCTGATTGCGCTTGAAGGCCCGCAATACCCGCAGGGTGAAGGCGAGGGGCTGGCAACCTGCCGCTCCTCGCCCACTCACCCCTAGGTCATCCCCAGGCGGTCTGAATGGCTTCATGCGGCGGCCATGGACACCGGCAGGCGGTGGCTGCCCCAATCGCCGGGCATGGCCTCGAAGACCCCGGCGCAAGTGGTGCCGCAGGCGGTGCAGCGCCCTTGGGCGTCAAGGCCCCAGGTGCCCAGTTCATACCAATCCCGTTCAATGAGCAAGGCACCACAACCATGACACCAGGTGCTGCCGCCCCGGCGATCGTGGACGTTGCCGGTATAGGCATGACGCACGCCGTTGCGCTGGGCGATGTCACGGGCATGGGCAAGGGTCGCCACCGGGGTCGGCGGAACATCAAGCATCTTCCAGTCCGGGTGGAAGGCGGTAAAGTGCATGGGGACATCCGGTCCAAGATGCTCTACCACCCAGGCGGTCATGGCCTCGATCTCCGCGTCGGAGTCGTTGTGGTCGGGGATAAGCAAGGTCGTCAGTTCCACCCAGACCGAGGTCTCGCGATGCAGATATTCTAGGGTCTCCAGCACGGGTTGCAGGTGACCACCGCAGAGGTGGTGATAGAAGTCATCGCTGAATGCCTTTAGATCGACATTGGCAGCGTCCATGGCGGAGAAAAAGTCCTGGCGCGCCGATGGATTGATGTAACCGGCGGTGACGGCGACATTACGGATACCCCGCGCGCGACAGGCCAGGGCCGTGTCGCGGGCATATTCCAGGAAGATGACCGGGTCGTTGTAGGTGTAGGCCACGCTACGGCAGCCAAGCTCAGCGGCGCGGCGGGCGATAGACTCCGGCGACGCGATCACGGCCAGGGTATCGACCTCGCGGGACTTGCTCATGTCCCAATTCTGACAGAACTTGCAGGTCAGATTACAGCCGGCGGTGCCGAAGGAGAGTACAGGGGTTCCCGGCAAGAAGTGATTAAGGGGCTTCTTCTCGATGGGATCGACACAAAAGCCGCTGGAGCGTCCATAACTGGTCAGCACCACCTCGCCTCCATGGCAGGCCCGTACGAAGCAAAGCCCCGCCTGCCCCTCCTTGATGTGGCAATTACGGGGACAGACATCGCACTGTACCCGCCCATCTTCCAGGCGATGCCAGTAGCGGGTCGGGTGAAGACTAAGGGGGAGGGTCATGGCTAGAGCCTCGTGGGATCAGGATTGGCCGCCATGTCTGCGCGGCGCGGATTTTCAACCTAAACTAAGCATAGACAGAAGGCAACGAGGAGGCAAAGTCCGTGATCAGCCTGCGACATCCGAACGTGGCCGGGACCTTCTACCCGGCGGACCCCAGTTACCTCAAGACAGCCGTGCGCGCCTACTTGGAGGCGGCAAAGCCCGAGGGGCTCTCCGGGCTTGCTCCCAAGGCCATCGTCGCCCCCCATGCCGGTTACATCTACTCAGGTCCCGTAGCAGGCAGCGCCTATGCCCAACTCATTGCGGGCGCGGCAGGCATTCGCCGGGTCCTGCTGCTCGGTCCCTCCCACCGCCTGCCCTTTTATGGTTTGGCCTACAGCGAGGCGGAGGCCTTTCTCACCCCCCTCGGCCGGGTGCCAGTGGACCGGGATGCCTACAAAGCCCTGGCGGGCCTGCCCCAGGCAAGGCCCTTCGAGGCCCCCTTTCAAGGCGAGCATTGCCTGGAGGTGCAATTGCCCTTCCTGCAAGTCACCCTGGAAGAATTCAGCATAGTCCCCTTCCTGGTCGGGGAGGCATCGACCATTGAGGTCGCGGAAGTTCTGAATCGCCTCTGGGGCGGCGATGAGACTCTGATCGTCATCAGTTCAGACCTTAGCCATTACCTGGACTACGCCAGCGCCAAGCGTCTGGACGCCATAACCAGCCAAGCCATCATGGACCTGCGCCCGGAGGCCATTGGCGACGATCAGGCCTGCGGTCGTCAACCCCTCAAGGGGCTACTGCGTGCGGCGCGGCGCCACGGACTCCAAGCCCGCCTCCTCGACCTGCGTAATTCCGGGGACACCGCCGGTCCTCGCCACCAGGTCGTGGGCTATGGCGCCTATGCCTTCGGTTGATGGAACCCCGTGGACACCCCCACCCCAGGCCAGATGCTCAATCCACGCCAGCGTCAGACCCTGCTGACCATGGCGCGCCGTGCCATCGCCCATGGCATCTATCAGGGCCAGCCCCTGTGGGTCGATCCGGCGGACTACGAAGCCGAACTAAGTGCCAAGCGCGCGACCTTCGTCACTATCCAAGAGAATGGGGACTTGCGCGGCTGCATCGGCCACCTTGAGGCCATGCAGCCCCTGGTCAGGGACGTGGCCGAAAATGCCTTTGCGGCGGCCTTCCGGGATCCCCGTTTCCCTCCCCTATCGGCCCGGGAACTGGGGCTCCTGCACATTGAAATCTCGGTGCTGACGCCTCCGGTGCCTCTTGTTTTTAGCTCGGAGGAGGAACTCCTGACCCTGATTAAGCCCGGCCACGACGGCCTCATCCTGGAAGCCGGTCATGCGCGCGGCACCTTCCTGCCCGCGGTCTGGGAGTCCCTTCCTAATCCGGTAGACTTTCTGCGCCAACTCAAGCGTAAAGCCGGTCTACCACCGGATTATTGGTCGGATCGGGTACGGCTGCGTCGCTACCAAACGGAATCCTTTGGGGAAGATGAGATCATCCCCTGAAATGGTTCAGCGACGACACTCGGCGGTGAAGACCATCAAAAAAATTCGGATGACTCCGGGTAAATTGCAGCTTTCAACGACCTGGGCCCGCGGGATGCGATGAGGGGGAGAGATACTGGACATGGGGCCTTGCCTCCTTACACCCCCTCGGTCAGGGACGGTCGGGTGGGACCAGGGAGACTTCATCCCCGACCTTGAGTCCCAGGGTGTGGCCGGCGTGGCCTTGGTTGACGGC
>JBFZDM010000442.1:0-3202 GCA_041307365.1 Chromatiaceae bacterium
GTGACGCCGACCATCATTCTCAGTTCAGTCAACGGCTACCTGCTGCTCGGCGTACTTGGCGCAGTACTGCTGAGCATCGCTAATGCCGTCCACATCGCCCTGAACGGCCCGGGAAGCGCCGGCATCGCTCTCCCCAGCGAGGGTTCACCCGAGTTCAGCGACTATCTTTATTTGGCGTTCATTACCCTGACTACCGTGGGTTTTGGCGACGTGACGGCCGTTTCCCACCTGACCCGATCCGTGACCGTTCTCATCGGCCTTGCCGGCCAGTTGTACATGACCATTCTCATTGCCATGCTGGTAGGAAAATTTCTCGCTGGCCAGGAAAGAAAGTAGGCGTGCCGACATCTGCAACTGCCTGGTTATCATGCGGATGAGCTGTCCCGGCGTAGCAGTGCCACGCCACATTCAGTCGGGGCTGGACACTCGTAGAGTTCCAGGCGCAACACGTGCTGCTCAAGCTCGATGCTGATGGACCCGGTTGGAGCGATGCGCAAGCCGCGGACGCCTTCGACTGCAGCGCCCGCACGGTTCTTCAGCATCCGACAGCCCGGCGGCTTGGCGGCGTGCCATTGCCCAGGGACCCCCTCATAAAGGGTGACCGGAGACCACCAGTTCCAGGATAGACCCAGGTAGGACTGATCGCCTGAGCCGAGCACCGCCATGCCCCAGTTGACCAGTCGACCGCGCCCGGCATACAGGTGGCCCATGGGGGAGGATGTAATACTGATACAACCGGTTGGAGGTCCAGCGAAGGACACCAGGCTGTCATCCCGGGGATGGCGGGCAAAAAAAGCCCAGATGATGTCCGGATAGCTCGGCCCCTGGCGCAAGGCATAGGGTCCATCCCGGCCATCCTGGCCGCTCACCCAGTAGTGACCCAGATCCTTGTCCCGGCTGTCTCGGGTCGTCAGGGGACCATTGAAAAAGACTGTTTCCACCAGGGATCGGCTACCGGGATTGCCATCATGGGTGTAGCGAGCATGCCGACAGTCGAAGTCTTGGTCGTACACCGGCGAGCAATTAATCTCATCGGCCAGGACCTCCACGGGGGTCCGGTGGCTGGGGTCGCCATATAGGGCGAGCTGGGCATCGCGCAGGATGAGCCCGGCGGGTTGCTTGACGGTGCAGTCGTGGTTGTTCTGGAGCACCAGCAGCGGCATCGGGTAAGCAGTGTCGGCCAGTTGCCCACGCATGTCGCTGACCACTTGGGGCAGGGGGTGGAACTGTGCCCACCCCGGGCAGATCCCTACCAGCGATACCGCCGTGGCATCTTCCCCGTAGGGCAGCCCGGCGGCCGTGGCCACCGCGGCCCAGTAGTCGTTGTGGGTGACCGCCAGGATGGCTGTCATGGCCCCACCCGAGGAGAGCCCGGTCAGATACCGGCGCTGGGGATCGACCGGGAAATTTTGTTCCACTTCCAAGGCGATCTGATACAGATCCTCGGGTTCGCCACGTCCCCGCTGACGATGTTGGGGAAACCAGAAGCCCCAGCAGTTCGGCCCCCGCAGGCCATTCCATTGGGTGATGAAAGGCGCGACCATAATGAAACCGTTACGGTCGGCGGCCTCCTTCATGCCCCAGTCGCGCATCACTTCCTCATGGGTCTGAGAGCAACCGTGCAAGACCATGACCAGGGGGGCGGGGGCATCGATTCCGTCAGGTACATAAACCTGATACTGGCGGTCTTGAGAGCCCTGATAGGACTTGGCCTGGAAGGTGTGTTCAGTCAGCGTGCCCGCCTGGGCGACGGAGAGCAGGCCAAGTAGCCATAGACCGAGGAGCCAGGGATGCATTTGGGTAGTCCGTGTAGTGGGGGGTTAGGGGCCTTGGCCACGATACCGGAGCTCGGCATACCGCCACGATATCCAACGCAAGGACTGCGCCATCTGCCAGGTCCGCGAGTGTTGCGATTATCGTCGGCTTTCCGCCCATGGCGCCATCAAGGCCAAGGGCAAGTGCCATCGCAATAGGGTTACCAGTCGGACGCGCCAGGGACGGCACAGAAACATGTGTAGCCCCGGCAACGGGGCTGTGATTTTGTTGCGGCATATCAACCTCAAGGCCATCGTGACGCTAGGAGGATGATAGGTGAGTAGCGGTAGGGTATTTACCAAAAATAGCAGATCTAACATCCAACGCCGTTGGCATGATCTACACAAAGGCAAAAAAGTTGATCTCGGATATAACGTATTGTTTAACAGATTGATTGGCGGAGAGGGTGGGATTCGAACCCACGGTGGGCGTAAGCCCACACTTGATTTCGAGTCAAGCCCGATCGGCCACTCCGGCACCTCTCCAAGGGCCCGGCCGCCCTGCCGGGGCGGGGTCGGTCGCGGGCCATTATACGAAGGTCATGGAAAATTGCCATGCGGGAAATGCAACGGGAAGGCATGGCTGGGCTTGGTGTTTCGGCGGTTGCGGTTGCCACCGGCCGTCGCGGGGATCCGGTGGCGGTGAGGTGTGAGATCAGGGACCCTTGACCCTGGGATGCGCGGAGGGAGATACTCCCCCGCAATTTCTGAATTAACGAGGATTCTTATGATGAAGCGCGGCATCACCATACAACCGGTCAAGGTGGCGGGGCTGCTCCTTGCCATGGCCTCGCCTGTGTTTGCCCAGGCACCCCCGAGCGAGGCGGACATGCAGCGGATGATGCAGGGCATGCAGGAGATGCAGCGGTGCATGGCCAAAATCGATAAGGTCGGGCTCGAACGCCTGGAGAAGCGAGCAAATCAGATTGAATCCGAAATGGATGCCCTTTGCGCCGGGGGAAAACGTGACGAAGCGCAAAAGAAGGCGATGGCCTATGGCATGGAAGTCGCGGATGACCCGACGTTAAAAACCTTGCTTGCCTGTACCGAGAAAATTCAGGGCATGATTCCTCCAATGCCTTTCTTGGGGTTGAACGACGAGGATGCGAATAGCCATGTATGTGATGGTTGATATAGCGTAACCGCGAGGGCAGGGTGGAGATCTTGGAGTCCTTGTTTCTTCATCTTGCGCGGGTTGCCCCCGCGATACGCGCCATCCCTGCTTCACCACCCCCGCTGGCGCCGCTCCGCCTTATAAATCAACCGAACACAGGCTGGCGGAGCCATCCACGCACGAGATAACCGCGTCCCATCCGACGGCATCTTGCGAAGTCGCCAGGCTGTGCCCCCGAGGTCGCCCGCCCTGGCGGGACCTCCGCGGGTATCTC
>JBFZDM010000065.1:0-3223 GCA_041307365.1 Chromatiaceae bacterium
AGGGAAGTATTTACGGCGTCTCCCGGACCGGATGGCCGGACCCCTCCCTGATCTCCCTGGTCCATAATCAGATTCCGCAAAGTTTCAGGGCGGCATCCTTTCCGCCGGGCGCAGGCTTACCTCACCGGCATTGAAGATTTGGATCTCGCCCGCTACCTCAAGCCGCAGTGCCCCCTGTTCCGTGATACCGGCCTGGATGCCGGCGATGACGCGGTCGCCCATGCGGATCTCCACCGTCTCCCCGCGATAGATGTCGTAGCGCTCCCAGAGCGGAAGGAAGGGCGCCAGTCCCTCGCGCCCGTAGCGTTCGAGGGTGGCGGTCAGGGCCTCGGCCAACCGGGCGGCGATCTCGTTGCGGCTATAGCCCTGGGGCCCGAGTATCTCGTCCAGATCGACCCAGGGCTGGTCGATGCCCAGGATCTCATCGCCACGAAGGCGGGTGTTCAGACCCAGGCCAACGACCACCAGGCTCGGCCCCTGGACCTCGGCGGCGACCTCCAACAGGAGCCCCCCTAGCTTGCGCCGCCGCCAGAGCAGGTCGTTGGGCCATTTGAGGCCGATGCCGACTATACCGGCGGCATCCAGGACCTGGGCCAGAGCCGCGCCGGCGGCCAGGCTAAGACCCCCCAGTTCCCCCGGCCCAACCGGAAAGCGCCACAGCAGGGAAAGATAGAGGTTGGCGCCGAAGGGCGACACCCAGGTACGGCCGCGCCGGCCCCGGCCGGCGGTTTGACGCTCCGCCAGGCAAAGGCTGCCACTGGGCGCGCCCGCATGGCCCTCGGCCATCAGGTGGGCATTGGTGGAATCGATGTCATCGTAAATCTCGAGTCGGGTGATCCGGCCCTGTCCCTGGCGGCTCATGCTGCCCAAAAACCGCTCCGGATCCAGCAATTCGCAAGCTTCCGCCAACCGGTATCCCTTGCCGCGGCGGGACTCGATCGCCAGCCCCAGGCGATCAACCGCCTTGCGCGCCGCCTTCCACACCGCCGCCCGGCTCAATCCCAGGGCATTGGCCAAGGCTTCGCCCGAGTGGTAGCGGCCATCCGCCAGATGGCGCACCAGTTTGAGATAGGTTTCCACGACCGCTTCAGCCCCCAGGCCGCAGCCAGGCGGCGCGGCGCCGATGGGCCTCCGCCGGGGCATCCGCCAGGAGCCAAAACTCGCAGGTGTCGAGGGGCGCCGGGGCGAGGCGGACCCGGTAGGCGCGCAGCTCATCGCGACGAAAAACGTGAACTTCGACCTCCACCCCCTGCCCCGCCGCCAGCAAGAGCTTGTCCAGGTTGTCGCGGGTGACTCGCAGACCCTCGATGGCCACCAAAGTGTCTCCGGCCGCCAGCCCAGCCGCCAAGGCTGGTCCACCGGCAAGGACATGGGCGATGACGGGTTCGCCGCCATCGGGCCGCAGACGAATACCCAGGGTAGGCGGTACGGGGTCG
Source organism: Chromatiaceae bacterium (assembly GCA_041307365.1). Lineage (GTDB taxonomy): Bacteria > Pseudomonadota > Gammaproteobacteria > Chromatiales > Chromatiaceae > M0108. The sequence goes on from JBFZDM010000065.1 coordinate 1,437, forward strand.
TCGCCGGCATCGCCGTTGGTCAGGCCGCCGAAATCCTTCGCATGGCGCGCCGCCCGTGGCCGCATGCCGACGCCAAAATCGGCCAGGAGGCCATCCAGTGCCAACTCCTCGGTGGAGTCCAGGGCCAGATGGAAGAATCCGCTCAGATCCAGGCCCGTGACTTCGGCGGCCAGGGCCTCCAGTCCACGCTCCTCCAGGCCGATACCGGGGCGGCCATGGCGCTCCCAGAGGGCGCGCATCACAGCGTCCAGGGACTGGGCGCCGGCCGTATCGCGGCGAATGGTCAGGTCCAGGGTCAGCGCCACCAGGGCTCCCTTGGCGTAATAACTGACGAGGGCGTTGGGGCTGTTCTCATTCTGCTGGTAAAACTTGATCCAAGCATCGAAGCTGGACTCGGCCAGGGTCTGAACCCGGCGGCCTGGGGTCCGCAGGACGCGGCTGATGGTCTCGGCCAGCATTTCAAGATACCCCGTCTCATCGATGCAGCCACTGCGTACCAGGGCCAGTTCATCGTAATAGGAAGTGATGCCCTCGAAGACCCAGAGCAGGCGGGTGTGAACCTCCCGCTCTAGCCCCTGGTCCATGAAGGCACGGGGACGAATGCGCTTGACGTGCCAGAGGTGGAAATATTCATGGCTGCAAAGGGCAAGGAACCGGCGATATCCTGGCGAGGGCTTGGCCATGGCCAGCGCCGGGAGGTCGTCGCGACTGCAGATGAGACTGGTGGAAAAGCGATGTTCCAATCCGCCATAGCCATCGGCGGTGGCCTGGGTTAGGAAAAGATAGCGGTCAATGGGTAACTCCCCGAAGAGGGCGGCATGCGACTCGCAGATTAGGGGCAGATCCCGCCGAAGCCGGGCTTCCTCAGCCTGATGGCGACCGGTGATGGACATCCAGTGCGGCACCCCCCGGACCTCAAAGGGAATCAGACTGAAGACGCCCATCTCGACCGGGTGATCGATGAGGTCCTCGTAGTCCTCCGCCCAATAGGTGCCAAAGTCAAAGGGCTCGGCCTCGAGACGCCTAAAGCTGGTAGCCAGGCGCCAATTCGCATAGGCGTCCCCATTGGGAGGGCGGATCTCCAAGCGGCAGGGGCCGCGATCCATACCCCGGATCCGCAAGAAAAGGCTGGAACCGTTGAAATAGCCATGACTTTCGTCCAAGTGGGCCGAGCGCACACTTAAATCCCAGGCATAGACCTCCATCCGCACGTTGACCGGCTTGCCGCGATGGGCCAGACGCCAGGTCTGTTTGTCCAACTTGTCCAGGAACAAGGGGCCATCCTGGTCCCCCGCCTCGATACGGAGTATGTGGCGAGCGAAGTCCCGAATCATGTAGCTGCCGGGAATCCACGCTGGCAGGGAAAGAATCAGGGCCTCGGATGGTAATTGTTCGATACGGAGATCCACGGCGAAAAGGTGGGCCTCGGGCGAGACTGGGTGGACTCTGTAGAAAGGAGAATGTTCGAACATGGACGGGGCCTGTCTTGAAATGCTGATGCTGCCGGCCCCCTTAGGGGCAAGGGGCCGCTGGCTGTCATACCGGTAGTAGGGAAGGACGAGCCGCGGCGTTATCGATATGGACGTCAAGTTGCGGGAAGGCGATGACAATACCGCGGTCCCTGAAAACCTCTTCCATCCTGCGCCGAAGTAGGCTTGCCGAGATGGATCGGCTATCGACGTGAACCCAGTACCTCGCCCTCAACAGAATCGCGCTACTGGCAAAGTCGATAAACAAGACATCCGGCGGGATAACCTTGAGCACAAGGTTGGAGGCATTCATTATCT
>JBFZDM010000130.1:0-5000 GCA_041307365.1 Chromatiaceae bacterium
CCTTTGGCCTTCCATCCGGCTGGAAAGGGTGGGGGTCTTTTTGGTATTCTTGAGTTTATTCCTCAGCTATTTCCGGAGATGAATCCTATGTTGGCGGCCCTTTCCGAACAAGACCTTTCCCTGACCGTCCCAGCCCAGAGCAAGATGGGCGAACTCTTTGCCCAGGTGGAAGAGGGCATCCAGGGCGTGCGTGTCTTCGCCACGCCGGGCGGGTGCAGCGGCATCAGCTTTGGCATGACCTTTACCGACAGCATCAACGACAACGATGGCGTTTTGCTTTGCGATGGTTTCAAGGTGGTCGTCGATGACGGCACCCTGCCTTATCTGCGTGGCGTCGAAATCGATTTCGTTGATCGCGGCGACGGCGCCGCCACCTTTGTCTTCAACAACCTGCCTTCCATGGGGGGCGGCTGTGGAAGCTGTGGCTCGGGCGGCGGGGGTGGTTGTTCCTGATTGATGGCGGTTGTCCCCGGGGCGCCCGTCCAGCGGTCGCCACGGGCAACCCCTGGCAAACCGGCATCCGCCGGTTTATTTCCCGAGCCGGCAAGTCCCCTGACCTCGCGTGCGGATGAGCCAGAGGCGGAACGCACAAGACCATGATCAGAGTCGCCATCGTCGGCGGAACCGGCTACACGGGTTCCGAACTGCTGCGTATCCTTGCGCGCCATCCCCAGGTCTCCCTGGCCGCCATCACCTCGCGGGGCGAGGCGGGCCTGGCCGTCGCTGACATGTTTCCACACCTGCGCGGGCGGGTCGATCTCAAATTTACCGAGCCCGACCTGGGGCGCTTGGGGGAGTGCGATCTGGTCTTTTTCGCGACCCCCAATGGCACCGCCATGAAGATGGCCCCGGACCTGCTGGAACGAGGCGTCAAGGTCATCGATCTGGCCGCCGATTTCCGCCTCAAGGACCCAGGCCTGTGGGAAGGCTGGTACGGGATGCCCCACGCCTGTCCCGAGCTGCTGCCGGAGGCGGTCTATGGGCTGCCCGAGGTCAACCGCGCGGCCCTGCGCGAGGCGCGACTGGTGGCCAATCCCGGCTGCTATCCCACGGCCGTCACCCTGGGTTTCCTGCCTCTGCTCGAACAGGGTCTGGTGGATCCCAGTTGGCTGGTGGCGGACGTCAAGTCCGGGGTCAGCGGCGCCGGGCGTAAGGCCAGCATCGGCATGCTCATGGCGGAGGTCGGCGAGAGTTTCAAGGCTTACTCGGTCGCCGGGCATCGCCATCAGCCGGAGATAGTCCAGAACCTGACCCCGGCGGCGGGGCCTGGCCTGCGCTTGACCTTTGTGCCGCATCTTCTGCCCATGATCCGGGGCATCGAGGCGAGCCTGTATGCCCGCTTGAACGAGCCGGGACGCGACCTTCAGTACGCCTTCGAGGCCCGTTATGGCGATGAGCCCTTCGTCGATGTCATGCCGGCGGGCTCCCATCCGGATACCCGTTCGGTGCGTGGGTGCAATAGCTGTCGGATCGCGGTGGCGGAGCCCCTGGGCGAAGGCATCGTCGTGGTCCAGTCCGTCATCGATAACCTGGTCAAGGGCGCCGCCGGGCAGGCGGTGCAGAACATGAATCTCATGTTCGGGCTGGACGAGACCGAGGCCCTGGATTTTCTGGCCTTGCTGCCCTGAGGCGACGAGTCGTGGCCAAGCCCTGGCGCGTGCCATCCCCTCGCATCATCCCGCATGGGGGCGGGGGTTGGGGGATTAGACTCCTCCTGGTCTTGCTGGTGCTCGGGGCCATCGCCGGAGCCTTTTTCGCGGGCGGCTTCCTTGCGCGCGAGGAAATCAAGCCGCTGAGAAGTGTCGCCGAGACCCTGACCCGTGAAAACCTAGTATTGACAGAGGAAGTGGCCACCCTGCGCCAGGACAAGGCCGCCCTCGAGCGCGGCCAGCGGCTTGATCAGGATACCTTGCGCGCTGCCCAGGAGACCCTGAAGCTGGAACAGGATGGCAGGCTGGCCCTGGAAAAGGACTTGTCATCCCTCAAGCGTCTGATTCGGGAGGGTGGTAGCGGTATCCTCAAGATCCAGGATTTTGCCCTGATGGCCGCCGGTGAGGAGGGCCTGTATGAATACAGGTTCACCGCCAGCCAGATGATGCCGGATTATCCCGAATCCGTTGCCACGGCTTCCATCAAGGTGGTGGGCAAGCGAGGAGGCAAGGAGGTCGAGCTTGGCCTTGGCAAGCTGCCGGGCTCGGAGCCGGCGTCTCAAGCATTGAAATTCAAGCACTTTCAAAACGTCCAGGGTAGAATCAAGGTTCCAGCCAATCTGGAACCCGAGGCCTTGACGATCGAGATCAAGCCGACCAGCAAGCTGTTGATCCCGGTCATCGAATCCTTTCCCTGGCCAAACCCGCCGGAGGATGGTGGCTGATCATGGGCAAGAAGAAGAAATTCAATTTTCCGCCCTACGATACCCTTATCGGCAAGGGTACCGAGGTGGAAGGCAACTTGCGTTTCGTCGGCGGCCTGCATGTGGATGGACTGGTTCGGGGCCATGTCATCGCTGATATTGGCCCCACCGGGGAGGCCGCTATCAGTCTGTCCGCGACCGGGGTCATCGAGGGCAATCTGGAGTCGCCCTACGCGGTGCTCGATGGCATCGTGATGGGTGATGTCCGTGCCACGGAACGCGTCCTGCTGGCCGCCGGGGCCCGGATTCAGGGCACCCTCTACTATGGCGCCCTGACGATCGATGATGGCGCCGAGATCCATGGCGGCCTGGTTCGCCTGGGCCTGGATGGGGATCCGATCACTCTGGTTGCGGGAACCGGGGATACGGAGGCGCCGGCGCCGGTGCCCAGCCTTGAATAACGCCCGGCGGAAGCGCATCTTGGCCAGTCAAGGCCCTATTTAATGACTCAACGAGGTCCCAGCCCATGACAGCCGATATCGCAATGGAAACCCCGCTCATCTTTACCTCGGCCGCCGCCGCCAAGGTGGCCAGCCTGATTGAGGAGGAAGGCAACCCCAGTCTCATGCTGCGCGTCTATATCCAGGGCGGTGGCTGCTCGGGATTTCAGTACGGCTTCACCTTCGAGGAGATCTTGCAGGACGGCGACACCGAGGTGGTGACCGATGGCGTCAAACTGGTCATCGACCCCATGAGCCTGCAGTACCTCACCGGCGCAGAGATTGACTACTCGGAAGGCCTGCAGGGGGCCCAGTTCGTCATCCGTAACCCCAACGCCACCACCACCTGCGGCTGTGGTTCTTCCTTCTCCGCATGATGGATTGGCCTCGCGGGTGCGGGGTACTTCCTTGACCCCGAGGATTTCAACTCTGTTTGGATGAGGAAGCGAGTGATTCGCTTGACCGGTTTCCGCCTAGCCCGGCGCCGTCGCTGGGCTGGTCTGGGGTGGCAAGGTCAGTGGGATGATGTTTGGATCCTTCGCCTCGCCGCCCCCGAAGGATGGCCAATCCAGCCAGGCAGGGGCGTAGACCAAGGCCAGGCCAAGGGCCAGGGCCAGAAGGAAGACCAGAAGAACCGGCTTGAGGGAGTTGCGCTTTCGCTTCGGGAAGCTCGGTTCGACCTGTCGAAATTTGTAGTCGTACATGGACAGAGCCGATGCAATGTTTGAAATTTTAGGAAAAACAGCATCCCTAGTCTAACCCCTCGACCTTGATTCTGAAAACCTCTTTTCCTGATAGCCTATTATCCGCCTGTTGGGACCAGCCCGCCGGACTCGGTTTCGATTATTATCCCCCTCCTTTCTCATCCGGAGAGCTTGTCCATGAGCGCTGTTGACGAGGCAATGAGCATCCTGTCGCGAGGGACCGAGGAGATCCTCGTGGAGGAGGCCCTGCGTAAAAAGTTGGCAAAGGGCCGTCCCTTGCGCATTAAGGCGGGATTCGATCCGACCGCGCCTGATCTCCACCTTGGGCACACGGTTCTCATTAACAAACTGCGCCAATTCCAACAGCTTGGACATGAAGTCCTCTTCCTTATCGGTGATTTCACCGGCATGATCGGCGACCCCACGGGCAAGAATGTTACCCGCAAGCCCCTGAGCCGCGACGAGGTCTTGGATAACGCCCGGACCTACGAGGAGCAGATCTTCACCATGCTTAGTCCGGAGCACACCCTGGTGGTGTTCAACTCCAGTTGGATGGGGGAGATGCGGGCGGCGGACCTGATCCAGTTGGCGGCGCGTCAAACCGTGGCCCGCATGCTGGAGCGCGACGATTTTTCCAGGCGCTTCAAGTCGGGGCAACCCATCGCCATCCACGAGTTTCTTTATCCCCTTGTTCAGGGTTATGACTCGGTGGCGCTCAAGGCAGACGTCGAACTGGGTGGGACCGACCAGAAATTTAACCTTCTGGTGGGGCGCCAACTCCAGGAAGCCTACGGTCAGGAGCCCCAGGTAGTCATTACCATGCCCCTTTTGGAAGGACTGGACGGTGTCCAGAAGATGTCCAAATCCCTAGGCAACTACGTCGGTGTCGCCGAGCCGCCGGACCAGATGTTCGGCAAGCTGATGTCCATCTCCGATGATCTCATGTGGCGGTATTTCGAGCTTTTGAGCGATGCCACCCTGGAGGAGATTGCCGGCTGGCGGCGGTCGGTGGCCGAGGGCGTCAATCCCCGGGACATCAAGTTTCGCCTGGGCGAGGAGATGGTCGCCCGTTTCCACGGCAAGGCGGCGGCGACCAGGGCCCGAGAAGACTTCATTGCCCGCTTTCAGCAAGGGGCCATGCCTGACGAGATCCCCGAGGTTTCGGTCGTGGCCAGGGATGCCGGGCTTCCCATCGCCAACCTCCTCAAGGACGCCGGCCTGGTAAAGAGCACCTCCGACGCCCTTCGCCTTATTGACCAGGGCGGGGTGCGAATCGATGGGGAACGGGTGGAGGACAGGGGGCTCAGTATTCCGGCCGGAACCGTCCATGTCTTTCAGGTCGGCAAGCGGCGGTTCATGCGGGTCTCCGTCACCAATTTTTGAACCCTACCCTTGACAGTCCCCCTCTTCGACGTAGAATGCGCCCTTCCTGTTGCCCTGGGC
>JBFZDM010000084.1:0-9942 GCA_041307365.1 Chromatiaceae bacterium
ATCCGCTTTCGGTTCCTCGACCCTTTCATCGACCCCTTCATCCACCCGGGTGTCGATGCCCTCCCCGGTCCTCTCCCTGGCAGGGCTCCCGGCTTCCCCCCGGCGATCGCCCAAGCCGATATCACCCTGGACGCGGACAGCTTCGCCGCCCTCGACCCGCCCGTCCGCCGGGTCGTCATTACCGAGAACGAGATCAATTTCCTCACCCTGCCGCCTCTCGCCCGGAGCCTGGCCCTCTTCGGCGCCGGCTATGGCTGGGAGGCCCTGGCCAAGGCCCAGTGGCTGCATGACCGCGACATCCACTACTGGGGCGACATCGACAGCCATGGCTTCGTCATCCTCGACCAGTTGCGCCGCCACTTCCCCCAGGCCCGGTCCCTGCTGATGGATCGCGCCACCCTGCTGACCCACGAGGACTTCTGGGGCCAGGAGGCCAATCCGGCCCGCCAGGATTTACCCCGCCTCACCGCCACCGAGGCCGCCCTCTACGATGAACTGCGGGACAACCGCCTCCGCCCCAGCCTGCGGCTGGAACAGGAGCACCTGGGCTTCGGCTGGGTCCAGGCCACCCTGGGGCGGCTGGGGTAAGCCTCGATCGGGCACACCCCGGCTCCGGGCCGCCATTTCGCCTGGGTTTGCGGCTAGCGCCTGGCCATCCTGCCGGCAGGACGCCGGAAGCCAGGAAAAGGGTCTGTCAGGCCCGACCAGGCGCGGCGCCAGGCGCCGGGGCAAGAGCCTATCAGCCCTCCACCACCGGTATCTTGCCGATCCGCGCCCGCCATTCGGCGGGGCCCGTCTGGTGGACGGAGCCGCCTCGGCTATCGACGGCGACGGTGACGGGCATATCGACCACGTCGAACTCGCGGATGGCCTCCATGCCGAGGTCCTCGAAGGCGACGAGGCGGGAACCCTTGATGGCCTTGGCGACCAGGTAGGCGGCGCCACCGACGGCCATGAGATAGACGGCGCCGTGCTTCCTGATGGCCTCGATGGCGACGGGGCCACGCTCGGCCTTGCCAACCATGCCGATGAGGCCGGTCTGGGTCAGCATCTGTTCCGTAAACTTGTCCATACGGGTGGCGGTGGTGGGGCCGGCGGGACCCACCACCTCGTCGCGGACGGGATCGACGGGGCCGACGTAGTAGATGAAGCGGTTGGTCAGGTCGACACCCTCCGGCAGGGGTTCACCCCGGTTGAGCAGATCCGTGAGGCGCTTGTGGGCGGCATCGCGGCCGGTCAGGAGCTTGCCGTTGAGCAGGAGGCGGTCGCCGGGCTTCCAGGTCGCGATCTCGTCCCGGGTCATCTGGTCCAGATTCACGCGAATAGCCTGGTCATCGGCCCGCCAGACGATGTCCGGCCAGTCTTCCAGGCGCGGCGGCGTCAGTTCGGCCGGACCCGAGCCGTCGAGGGTGAATTCCAGATGACGGGTAGCGGCGCAGTTGGGGATCATGGCCACCGGCAAGGAGGCGGCGTGGGTGGGGTAGTCCTTGATCTTGACATCCAGGACCGTGGTCAGGCCCCCCAGACCCTGGGCGCCGATACCGAGGGCGTTGACCTTTTCATAGAGTTCCAGGCGCAGTTCCTCGATCGGGTTGCGCGCCCCCCGCTCCTTGAGTTCCTGGATATCGATCTCTTCCATGAGGGCCTCCTTGGCCAGCAGCATGGCCTTTTCGGCCGAACCCCCGATGCCGATGCCGAGCATGCCTGGCGGGCACCAGCCGGCGCCCATGGTGGGGACGGTACGCAGGACCCAATCGACCAGGCTGTCGCTGGGATTGAGGATGACAAACTTGGATTTGTTCTCGGAGCCGCCGCCCTTGGCCGCCAGCTTGACCTTGACCTTGTCGCCGGTCACCAGGCTGACATGGACCACGGCGGGGGTGTTATCGCCGGTGTTGCGGCGCTCGCCCAGGGGAGGCGCGACCATGGAGGCCCGCAGCAGGTTGTCCGGGTGGTTGTAGGCGCGGCGCACGCCCTCATCCACCATCTCCTGTAGACCCAGGCTCGCCTCCCAGCGGACCTCCATGCCGATCTCCAGGAAGACGACGACCATGCCGGTATCCTGGCAGATGGGCCTGTGGCCCTCGGCGCAGAGCCGCGAGTTATAGAGAATCTGGGCCATGGCGTCCCGGGCGGCCGGCGATTCCTCCCGCTCATGAGCGGCGCCCAGGGCCCGGATATAGTCCAGGGGGTGATAATAGGAAATGAACTGGAGGGCGTCGGCGATACTGGCGACGAGGTCTTCTTGGCGGATGCGGGTCATGGTGTTGGGGTCCCTGGGGCGGCTGTTCGAGAAGAAACCAGTATAGTGCGTCCGGGGCTGAGTCGCCGGCGGGACGCAGGTTACCTCCCGCCTGGCGTTCACCGGGCGGCCTCCTGGGGCGCTCCCTCCGGACTCCTCTCCGACTCCGCGCGGGCACCCATTGGGTCTGTCCGTCTGTCCATTTGGTTCTTGCGCCTGCCTTCACCCGGTTGTAAGATGCGGCCCCTCAGACGACAGGCGCGTAGCTCAGTTGGTTAGAGCACCACCTTGACATGGTGGGGGTCGTTGGTTCGAGCCCAATCGCGCCTACCAAATTCCGAGCTGCCAGTACCCGGTCCGCATCCCCCACGGGGATGACGGGCCTGGTTGTGGCGGCTTTCTTTTTTTCGGCGGCCGGCGCCTTGCTGTTGGCCACAAGCTGAATCACGTGATCCCTCGTATCGATCACCACTGAACAGACAGAGCGCCCCATGCCCCAGATCACTCTCCCCGACGGTTCAGTCAAGTCATTCGACGCCCCCGTGTCCGTGGCCCAGGTCGCAGCCAGCATAGGCCAGGGCCTGGCGCGAGCCGCCCTCGCCGGCAGGGTCGATGGCCGGCTCGTCGATACCTCTTATCTCATCGCGAATGACGCCAGACTGGCCATCGTCACCGCCCGCGACGAGGAGGCCCTGGAACTGCTGCGCCACGACGCCGCCCATGTCATGGCCCAGGCGGTGCAGGAACTCTACCCCGGCACCCAGGTCACCATAGGTCCGGCCATCGAGAACGGCTTCTACTACGACTTCGCCCGGGCGGAGCCCTTCACCCCGGATGACCTGGGCGCCATCGAGCAGCGCATGCACGAGATCGTCGCCCGCGACCTGCCCCTCCAGAGAGAGGTCTGGGATCGCGAGGACGCCAAGACCGTCTTCGCTGGCATCGGCGAGGGCTACAAGGTCCAGATCATAGAGGCCATCATCCCCGAGGGCGAAGAGGTCTCCATCTATCGCCAGGGCGACTGGTTCGATGTCTGCCGGGGCCCCCACCTGCCCAGCACCGGCAAGCTCGGCAACGGCTTCAAGCTGCTGAAGGTCGCGGGCGCCTACTGGCGGGGCGACTCCAGTCAGCCCATGCTGCAACGCATCTATGGCACCGCCTGGCGCGACCGCAAGGAACTCAACGATTATCTCCACCGGCTGGCGGAGGCGGAGAAGCGCGATCACCGCAAGCTCGGCAAGACCCTGGACCTCTTCCACACCCAGGAAGAGGCGCCGGGCATGGTTTTCTGGCACGACAAGGGCTGGACCATTTATCTGATCCTCGAGGACTACATCCGCGCCAAGCTGCGCGGCCACGGCTATCGGGAGGTTCATACCCCCCAGATCATCGACCGCAGCCTCTGGGAGCGGTCTGGCCACTGGGAGAAGTTCCGCGACGACATGTTCGTCACCGAGGCCGAGGATCGGGTCTTCGCCATCAAGCCCATGAATTGTCCGGCCCACATCCAGATCTACAACCACGGCCTCAAGAGTTACCGCGACCTGCCCCTGCGACTGGCGGAGTTCGGCTCCTGCCACCGCAACGAGCCTTCCGGGACCCTCCACGGCCTGATGCGGGTGCGCAACTTCGTCCAGGATGACGCCCACATCTTCTGCACCGAGGACCAGATCCTCTCCGAGGTCCTGGACTTCATCGACCTGCTCTATGGCATCTACCGGGACTTCGGCTTTGACGAGGTGCTGGTGAAATTCTCCACCCGCCCCGCCAAGCGCGTCGGATCTGATGCCTCCTGGGACAAGGCGGAGCAGGCCCTAGAGGATGCCCTGAACAAGAAGGGCCTGGCCTTCGACCTGCAGCCGGGCGAAGGCGCCTTCTACGGCCCCAAGATCGAATTCTCCCTGCGTGACTGCCTCCAACGGGTCTGGCAGCTTGGCACCATCCAGCTCGATTTCTCCATGCCGGAGCGCCTGGGGGCCCACTACATCGCCGAGGACAACAGCCGCCAGATCCCGGTCATGCTGCACCGCGCCGTCCTCGGTTCCCTGGAGCGTTTCATCGGCATCCTGATCGAACACTATGCCGGCGCCCTCCCCCTCTGGCTGTCGCCGCTGCAGGCCGTGGTGCTCAATATCACCGACCGCCAGGCCGGTTGGGCGCGGGAAGTGGCTAGGACCCTGACGGATAAAGGCTTCCGCGCCGATCTGGACTTGAGAAACGAAAAGATCGGATTTAAAATTCGCGAGCACACCCTGCAAAGGGTACCCTACCTCCTGGTGGTCGGTGATCGCGAGGTCGAGACCCGCACCCTGTCCGTACGCAACCGCCAGGGTCAGGACCTGGGCACCCTGAGCCTGGACGAGGTCATAGTCCGGCTTGGCGAGGAAGTGGCGCAAAAAATTCACTGAAGACCGGTGGACACGGGCCCGGGCAGATCCCGGGGCCTTGGTGTCGCCGGCCGTTTTTTTCCTGACTGGAGGAACCTGCGATAGCTGCACCAAAGAGAAACCGCGTCAACCGCGAAATCACCGTGCCCGAGGTACGGCTCATCGACGCGGAAGGTCAACAGGTCGGTATTGTGAGAACTCGCGAGGCCGTGGAACGGGCGGCGGAGGAAGGGCTGGATCTGGTCGAGATAGTTCCCAATGTGGAACCGCCGGTCTGCCGCCTCATGGACTTCGGACGTTTCCTCTTCGATCAAAAGAAGAAGAAGGCCGAGGCGAGAAAGAACCAGAAGCAGGTTGAGATCAAGGAGATCAAATTTCGTCCAGGGACGGAGGAAGGAGACTATCAGGTCAAACTGCGCAACCTGACGCGTTTCCTCAACGAAGGGGACAAGGCCAAGGTCACCATGCGGTTCCGCGGGCGTGAACACGCCCACCGCGAACTGGGGCTTGAATTGCTCCAGCGCGTGGAAAAGGACCTGGCCAGCATCAGTATCCTCGAGCAACAACCCCAGATGGAAGGACGCCAGATGGTGATGGTACTGGGCCCCAAGAAAAAATAGCGGCGCGGTCCAAGCCCGTCCCGGTCAACGCCGGGGTGGGGGAGGCAGTGCGGTCCCCGATGCCGGGGGCCCCGGGAGCCAGGAACCCTCGCAGGCCCTCAATCAGGAAGGCCTGTCCAGGGTTTTTCCCGCTCGCCGTCATCAGAAATGTCGAATAGCGGAGTATTGAAAAATGCCCAAGCTCAAAACCAATCGCGGGGCGGCCAAGCGTTTCACGCGGACCGGCTCCGGTAAAATCAAGCGGAATGCCTCCCATCGGCGGCACATCCTCACCAAGAAGCCAACCAAGCGGAAGCGTCATCTGCGCGATCCCGCCATGCTGCACAAGGCCGACATGAAAATGGCCATGAGGATGATGCCCTATTGCTGAGGTACCCCTCCCACTCGGGAATCTGGGGGTACCCTTGGCGGTACTGACTGATTTGAATCATATCCGGAGAAGCATTCCATGCCACGCGTAAAACGGGGCGTAACCGCCCATGCCCGCCACAAAAAGGTCTTGGACGAAGCCAAGGGTTATTACGGTGCCCGCAGCAAGGTCTATCGTGTCGCCAAGCAGGCGGTCATCAAGGCCGGCCAATATGCCTATCGCGACCGCCGCCAGAAAAAGCGCATGTTCCGCGCCCTCTGGATCGCCCGCATCAACGCCGCCGCTCGCGAGAACGGTCTGTCTTACAGCCGTCTCATCAATGGCTTGAAGTTGGCTGGGGTCGAACTCGACCGCAAGGTCCTGGCGGACATCGCCTACCACGACAGTGACGCCTTCGCCGCCCTCGCCGTACAGGCCAAGGCCGCCCTGCCCGCCACCGCCTGAGCGTGCGGCGGGGTTCCCAGGGAACCACGGTTCAAGGCAACTCCTTGACCGCCCGCCAGCTTTGATGTGGGGATGCCACCGGGCTCACCCGAGGATCGGGCCGCGTGGTTTCATGAGGGTATCCCTGTTGGGGTGAGCTTGCGATCCCCGACAAGCCGCGATCCGCGAGCGTGGCAAGGGAGGGGAAAGGCCATGGTCTTTCCCCTTTTTCATATCCAGACCCGACCTTGACCCCAGGGATTGTCAATCCGAGCGACACACATGAGCGAAGAAACCGGGCTCGGCATCGAGCCGCTTCAAGCGGAGGCCCTGGGCGAGATTGCCGCGGCCTCCGACTTGCCCGCCCTGGACCGGGTTCGGGTGCGTTACCTGGGCAAGGCCGGCCTGCTCACCGCCCAGCTCAAGCAACTCGGACGCCTGCCGGCCGAGGCGCGGCCCAGCGCCGGACAGGCCATCAACCAGGCCAAGGTTCTCGTGCAGGAGGCCATCGAGGTCCGCAAGGCCCTGCTGGAAGAGGCGGCCCTGGGGTTGCGCCTGTCCAGAGAGCGTATCGACGTCACCCTGCCGGGCCGTGGCCAGCGCCCTGGCGGCCTGCACCCCATCACCCGTACCTTGCAGCGCATCCAGCGACTCTTCGCCAATGCCGGTTTCGAGGTGGCGGAAGGCCCGGAGGTGGAGGACGACTATCACAACTTCGAGGCCCTCAATATCCCCGCCCATCATCCGGCGCGGGCCATGCACGACACCTTCTATTTCGACCAGCACCTGCTGCTGCGCACCCATACCTCGCCGGTGCAGATCCGGGTCATGGAGAACCAGGGCCCGCCGCTCAAGATCATAGCCCCCGGCCGCGTCTATCGCTGCGACTCGGACCTGACCCACACCCCCATGTTCCATCAGGTCGAGGGACTGCTGGTCGATGAGGAGGTGAGCTTCGCCGATCTCAAGGGCCTGCTTTACGACTTCCTCACCAACTTCTTCGAGCGCGACCTGGAACTCCGCTTCCGGCCCTCCTATTTCCCCTTTACCGAGCCCTCGGCGGAGGTGGATATCCAGTGCGTCATGTGCAATGGCGCCGGCTGCCGCGTCTGCAAACAGAGCGGCTGGCTCGAGGTGCTGGGCTGCGGCATGGTCTATCCCGAGGTCTTTCGTCACGTGGGGATAGACCCGGAGCGTTATCTCGGTTACGCCTTCGGCATGGGCGTCGAGCGGCTGGCCATGTTGCGCTACGGCATCAACGATATCCGGCTCTATTTCGAGAACGACCTGAGATTCCTCCGGCAGTTTGCGTGACCAGGCCAGGACCCCTGCATCGAGTCCCGCGCCTGGCGGCATGAGGCACGCACCCTGGCATCCCCAGGGCCGGTATCGAATACATTGATCGCGGAGTGGCGCCTGGCGCCGCCCGCCAGGTAAGAGCAGATGAGATTCAACGAAGCCTGGTTGCGCGAGTGGGTGAATCCGGACCTGGACACCCTCGCCCTCGCTAATCAACTGAGCATGTCCGGCCTGGAAGTGGACGCCATCACCCCGGCGGCGCCCCCCTTTGACGGCGTTCGCATCGGCCGGGTGCAGTCGGTGGAGCCCCACCCGGATGCCGCCAAGCTACGCCTCTGCCGGGTGGATATGGGCCAGGGCGACCCCCTGCGGATCATCTGTGGCGCCCCCAACGTGGCCACCGGCATGCGGGTACCCGTGGCGATCATCGGCGCCGTCCTGCCGGGCGGTCTCAAGATCAAGCGAGCCAAGCTGCGCGGCATCGAATCCCACGGCATGATCTGCTCCGCCGCGGAACTGGGACTGGCGGAGACCTCGGATGGCATTTTGCCACTGCCGGCGGAAGCCCCCATCGGCGCCGACTTCCGTGCCTGGCTGGGCCTTGACGACGCCTGCATTGAGCTGGACCTGACACCGGATCGCAGCGACTGCCTGAGCCTGGCGGGCGTGGCCCGGGAAGTCGCCGTCCTCAATGGGCTGGATATCCAGGCACCGGCCATGGACCCGGTGGCGCCGACCCGCGACGACCGCTTCCCGGTGGAGCTCATGGCCCCCCAGGCCTGTCCCCGTTACCTGTGCCGCATCATCCGCCATATCGATCCGGCGGCCGAGACCCCCCTCTGGATGCGCGAGCGCCTGCGCCGCGCGGGTCTGCGCGCCATCAGCCCGGTGGTGGACGTTACCAACTATGTCCTGCTGGAGTTGGGCCAGCCCATGCACGGCTTCGACCTGGGCAAGCTCGAGGGGGGCATCCGGGTGCGGTTCGCCAAGCCCGGCGAGCACCTGGCCCTGCTCAACGGGGAGACCATAAAACTGAGCGACGACGCCCTGGTCATCGCCGATGGCGCCAAGGCCGTCGCCCTGGCCGGTATCATGGGCGGGGCCGCGACCGCGGTGAGCGCCGGGACCCAGGACATCCTCTTCGAGAGCGCCTTCTTCGCCCCGGCCCACATCAGCGGCAGGGCCCGTCGTTACGGCCTGCACACGGATTCCTCCCACCGCTTCGAGCGCGGCGTCGATCCCCAGCTCCAGGCCCGCGCCCTGGAGCGCGCCACGGCCCTGCTGCTGGCCATCGCCGGGGGCGAGCCTGGACCCGTCGTCGAGGCCGTCGCCACGGAACATTTACCGGTCCGCCCCCCGCTGGCCCTGCGGCGCGATCGCATCCGCCGCCTACTCGGCCTGAGTCTGGATGATGCCCGCGTCACTGACATCCTGACCCGCCTTGGCATGGAGCTGACCGCCACCTGTGATGGCTGGGAGATCACCCCACCCAGCCGCCGTTTCGATCTGGTGCACGAGGTGGATGTGATCGCCGAAATCGGCCGCGTCCATGGCTATACCCGCATCCCGGCCAGCCATGCCTCCGCCTCCTCCGCCACCAAGGCCCCGCCCGAGACGGCCTTCGATCTCGACCGGGCCAAGCTGACCCTGGTCGATCGGGGCTACCACGAGGTCATCACTTACAGCTTTGTCAGCCCCGAGCTGCAACGGCGGCTGGACCCGGATCGCCCCCCCCTCCTGCTCGCCAATCCCCTCTCCGCCGACCTGGCGGCCATGCGCACCAACCTCTGGCCAGGGCTGCTCCAGGCCGCCCGTGGCAACCTGGCCCGCCAGCAGGAACGGATGCGCCTCTTCGAGAGCGGCCTGCGCTTCCAGCAGGCCGCTTCGGGGCTGCGCCAAGAGCCCATGCTCGCCGGCCTGGTATTGGGTGACACCAGCCCAGAGCAATGGGGCGAGGCCGGTCGCGCCGCCGATTTCCATGACATCAAGGCCGATGTGGAGGCCATTCTGGCCCTCACGGGGGCGCCGTGGGAGTTCCGCTTCGTCCACGGCGAGCACCCCGCCCTGCACCCCGGCCAGACGGCGCGGATCGAACGCCAGGGCCAGCCCATCGGCCTTCTCGGCATGCTGCACCCCGCTCAAGCGGCGGAACTGGACCTGGGCGCCAACAGCTACCTCTTCGAGCTGGCGCTGACCAGCCTGCGGGAAGGCGCCCTGCCCACCTTCGCGCCCATCTCCCGCTTTCCCGCCATCCGCCGCGACCTGGCCATCCTGGTGGACCAGAACCTGCCCTACCAGCGGGTGCGGGACTGCGTGGCGGCCGCCGCCTCCGACTGGCTGCGGGATCTGATCCTGTTCGATGTCTATGAGGGCGAGCGAATCCCCCAAGGCACAAAAAGTTTCGCCCTGGGATTGATTTTACAAGCGTCTTCTCAGACACTTACCGACCAGGATGTAGAAACGGCCATAGGCCGGGTCCTGGAGCGGCTGAATATCGAACTTGGGGCAAAACTGAGAGACTGACGCGATGGCACTGACTAAGGCCGATATGGCCGAATACCTCTTCGAGCAACTGGGCCTCAACAAGCGCGAGGCCAAGGA
>JBFZDM010000104.1:0-3073 GCA_041307365.1 Chromatiaceae bacterium
TGCTCTTCAACGACACCATCCGCGCCAACATTACCTATGGCCAGGCCGGCGAAGTGGACCAGGCAGTCCTGGAGGCGGTGGCGGAGGCGGCCCATGCCCTGAATTTCATCCGCGAACTGCCGGATGGCTTCGAGACCCTCGTCGGCGATCGGGGCATGTTGCTCTCCGGCGGCCAGCGCCAGCGGCTGGCAATAGCCCGCGCCATGCTCAAGGACGCCCCCATCCTCATCCTGGACGAGGCCACCTCGGCCCTGGATAGCGAGGCGGAGCGCCACATACAGGCGGCCCTGGAGGGTCTGATGCGCAACCGCACCACCCTGGTGATCGCCCATCGCCTTTCCACCATCGAGAAGGCGGATCGCATCCTGGTGCTGGAGCAGGGCCGCCTCGTCGAGGAGGGTCCCCACGCCGAACTCCTGGCGCGGGATGGCTATTACGCCCGGTTGCACCGGATGCAGTTCCAGGATCCCTTCGCGGATCCCCGCAGGACCCAGGACCCATGAGAATCGAGGACCTCTGGTACGGCCAACACTGGCTGGCCTGGCTCCTGCTCCCCCTGTCGGGTATCTTCCGGCTGGCGGTCTGGGGGCGGCGGCTGGCCTACCGGCGGGGCTGGCTGGAGAGTCAGCGCCTGCCGGTCCCCGTGGTGGTGGTCGGTAATATCACCGTCGGCGGCACCGGCAAGACGCCCCTGGTGCTCTGGTTATGTGGGTTTTTACGCCGCCAGGGCTGGCGGCCCGGCATCATACTGCGCGGCTATGGCGGCGCCGCCCGCGACTGGCCGCGCTGGGTGACGGGGGATGGCGATCCGCGTGAACTTGGCGACGAGGCGGTGCTCCTGGCCCGCAAATCGGGCTGTCCAGTGGTGGCGGGGCCGGACCGGGTGGCGGCGGGGCGGCTGCTTCTCGAACGGGCCGGCTGCGACGTCGTCCTCTCCGATGATGGCCTGCAGCATTATCGCCTGCGGCGCGACCTGGAGATCCTGGTGGTGGACGGCGAGCGGGGTTTCGGCAACGGTTTCTGTCTTCCCGCTGGCCCCTTGAGAGAGCCGGTATCCCGCGGACGGGAGATCCGGCTCAGGGTGTGCAATTCCGGGACCTGTCCCGCCGCCGAGCCCATGGCGTTGCGACCGGGGGACCTGGTGAGCCTTCGTGACCCGTCACTGACCAGGCCACTGAGTGACTATAAGCGCCAGCGGGTGACGGCAGTGGCGGGGATCGGCAACCCGGAGCGTTTCTTCGCCCTGCTGCGCCAGGCGGGGCTCCATCTCGACGAGCGGCCCTACCCGGATCATCATGGTTTCACCGCCGCCGATGTGGTTACCTGGCCGCCGGGGCCCGTCATCATGACCGAGAAGGACGCGGTCAAGTGTGCCCGCCTCTCTCTGCCGGGGGCTGGCCAAGAGCATTGGTATCTCCCGGTGGAGGCGGTCCTGGGCGATCCCTTCGAGCGACAATTGTTCCAAGAGCTGAAAGGTCTTCGCAATGGATAAGAAACTGCTGGACATTCTGGTCTGCCCTCTGTGCAAGGGGCCCCTTTATTACGATAAGGCCGCCGCCGAACTCATCTGCCGCGCCGACCGCCTGGCCTTCCCCATCCGCGACGACATCCCGGTGATGCTTGAGGAGGAGGCGCGGGAGCTGGCCGCCGATGAAGAGGTGCCCAAGGCTTGAGCGGGACTGGCCCGGCCGGGGCAGGGGAGGGCCGGGTGCCCTTCAAGGTCGTCATCCCGGCGCGTCATGGTTCCTCCCGCCTGCCGGGCAAGCCTCTGCTGGCGATCGCCGGCAAGCCTCTGATCCGGCATGTGTACGAGCGCGCGTGCGCGACGGGGGCGGAGGAGGTCTTGGTCGCCACCGACGACGCCCGCATTGCCGCCGCCTGCCGCGCCTTTGGCGCCGAGGTGGCCATGACCCGGACCGATCACCCCAGTGGCACCGATCGCCTCGCCGAGGTCATTGCCGCCCGGGGCTGGCCCGGCGATACCCTGGTCGTCAATCTCCAGGGTGACGAGCCCTGCATGCCCCCGGCCCTGGTGGACCAGGTCGCCGCCGGCCTGGCCGCCCAGGGTCGCGCCAGCATGGCTACCCTGGCTTATCCCATCGCCGAGGCCGAGGCCCTCTTCGACCCCCAGGTCGTGAAGGTGGTGACCGATGCCGAGGGCTACGCCCTCTATTTCTCCCGCGCCCCCATCCCCTGGCACCGGGACGAATTCTCCGGCGGTCGGCGGGCACGGCCCGGTGGCACGACCTTCCTGCGTCACATCGGCCTCTATGCCTACCGGGCCGCCTTTGTCGAACGCTTCGTCCGCTGGCCGCCGGCGCCCCTGGAACTGGCCGAATCCCTGGAGCAATTGCGGGCCCTCTGGCACGGTGAGGCCATCCAGGTGAGCCTCGCCCGCGAAGAACCCGGACCCGGCGTCGATATCCCCGCCGATCTTGAGCGCGTGCTAGCCTTTCTCAGCCGTCGCTAGCCCGGTTTCTGGGGGCCCAGGCGGACATTTTGGGTGCTCCCGCCCCGCGTTAGGGGTAGTATGAAGTCGCCCGGTTGCCGGGGTAGCCATACTATTTGGAGGACACAATGAAGATTCAATACGGCATGCCCGCCGCCAGCCTGCTGGCTCTGGGCCTGGCCCTTGCCGGTGCCGCCAGCGCCAGTGGCTATGGCGGTTCGTCCAATCCCTGGGGACCAGGCTATGGCGCCCCTGGAGCAGGCTACGGCGCCCCTGGAGGTGGCTATGGCGCCCCTGGAGCAGGTTGGGGCGCGCCTCCTCCTGGCTTCCAGGCTCCTCCGGGGTATGGCGTGCCACCGGCCGCCGGCCGAGAGGCGGGAGCGCCCCCTCCGGGCTATGCCCCCCCGCCCGACCCATCCAAGGCCCCGGCGCCTCCTCCCGCTGGTTATGGCGCGCCCCCTGGCTATCCCTCCGCTCCCGGAGCCTATCCCCCGGCCGTCGGTGGCACTGCCCCCGCCCCTGGCGCACCGCCTGCCCCGGGGAGCGCGCCACCGGCGGGCTACGGTGCCCCGCCCGCCCCGGGGGCCGCGCCATTGGTGGGCTACGGTGCCCCGCCTGCCCCGG
>JBFZDM010000135.1:0-7224 GCA_041307365.1 Chromatiaceae bacterium
TGCATCTGCGGATGTATCCCTCCCAGGTGGGACTATTGGATCTCGGGACAGGCCAGTGGTTTTGATCATCGAGGGTAACTGGAGTCAGGGTGGCAACCCAAAAATTTATGGTATGGTTTATGTCATGGGAAACATGGACTTCATTGGAAGTCCTCTTGTCCATGGTGCGGTTTACGTTGCCGGCAGAGTTGGTGGCATGGGGAGTCTTGATGTGGTGTTCGACCCTTTTACCCTTGAAAATTGTAAAGGTCTGGGCCAATCCGGAATCCTTGCTGGTTCATGGCGAGATTGGCTTTGAGCGAACGAGGCATCCATCATGAAACCTTTCATTTTCACCCAGAGAGGCTTTGCTTTGTTGGATGCACTGATTGCCATGGTCATCATCGCGATTGGTGTTTTGGGTATCGCTAAGCTCAATTCCATTTTGCTGGCGAGCACGGGCATCGCCAAGACACGCGCCGAAGCGACTAAGCTCGCCGAGGGAAAAATTGAGGAGTTTCGGGGGCTACAGCCGCCTGCCGTTAAGCCCGTTACAAACACAACTGGCGAGTTTATCTCCGGGGTAAATGCACAATTTACAATAACCTGGATTGTTGAAAGTGCTGGAGTCATTAATACGAACCTGGACAAGGTTGACGTCTGTGTCTCCTGGGGTGATGCCTGTGGGGGTACTGGGGAGAAGAAGGTTGAACTCAGTAGTTTGCTTGCCTGGACCGACCTCGCTACTTTCGCAGCCATAGGGAGTGGGCAGGTTTTACCCGTGGAGGGGATACCTGGCACGCCAACGGGGAGTGCGCAGGAAGTCAGTGATTCATCTTATGCCCTTGATAGTATGACCGCGGGCATGGTTGATAATTTGATTGATGGCACGAGCATCGCGCACTATGACGGTAATACTGTATTGATTGAAACCAGTACGGGCAAAGTCTTATTGATTATCCATGATGGTTCGAGTTTCAGCACAATCTCCGGAAATGTCTATATTTCATGGGGGTCTGGCGTTAACAACAGGAAGGGAAGCGATATTAGCCTAAGTGATATAAATTCCTATGTACATGTATTAGGTTCCTCCGGATCCGTTTGTCGCCAGTATAACCCAGGGGGCTTAACCTCGCTGCCCACCTTTCCGGCTTCGGGGGATATAGAATATACTTATTTTAGTTATACTTGCTATATGGGGGCAAATTGGTGGGGTAATATTGCTATTGTGAGACTCGATGGTGGTGACCGGGTTTGTATAGGTGACCCA
The DNA here is from genome assembly GCA_041307365.1 of Chromatiaceae bacterium. Lineage (GTDB taxonomy): Bacteria > Pseudomonadota > Gammaproteobacteria > Chromatiales > Chromatiaceae > M0108. The sequence goes on from JBFZDM010000135.1 coordinate 1,250, forward strand.
ATTATTTCCCAGGCGGACACCGATCCAACGAGCCGCCGGCCCTTTTTGAGTTCCATTCGTTACTATCGCGGATACAAATGCGGAACTGATAATGACCCGGCAACCTGTCAATCGGTTGGAATAGGTATGAGTAGTGGCTCCTATATCCAAGCACATTATGGAAAACCCCTGACGGCATTGCAGCATCATTTTCTCTTGACTACTATCGGCGGCAATCCGACACATGCCGACTGCGCAGTAATGCAAAGTAGGCCCACTGCTGATGCGAATCCCTTTACAAACATGATATTTCACCAAGGTGGCAACACAGGTCAATTATTTTGTCTGACCGCAACTTGCCCTATTGCGAGTGGGTTCGTGGAATACAAGACAAGCTTCGTCATGATAGTCCCAGTGAGTCAGGCTGCGCTTGTTGAAATAACCTCCGTTGTTGGGGATGGCGGATCCTGTGCAGCACCCACGATCACGGATTCACAGCTCATCTATCACTGTACAATTGACTGGAAGGGTTGGGCGGGTTATTTTTGGTCTGGTAATGTTACCTTTACTCTGAGTGGTTCTATAGAAGGTGTTGAGCTGGGTACGGCTCAACCATCTGGAAGCATCGTCGGTGCTCCTGTGATTGGGTGCGAGGGCAATAAATGCATACAGTTCAGCAGCGTGCCCAAGGAAGTCACATCCTTTAGTGTTAGTCTCGCCATGACTCCCTCTGCTGCTACATTTTAGCTGTTTTCCCTTGGCGTCCTTCTGGGTTCCCTCCGGCGGTGGCGCCAGTACGGAAGCTTCTTTTCCAGTCGGGTGTATTAGGATCCTGGGTGCGAATCAGCAAAGGGTTAAGTCGCTTGTTTGGCATGTCGGGGGTTCGTGCCTCCCCCGAGCTAACAATCTTGATGTTTGCTGGCGGGGCTGGCTAGGGAGGCAATGTCGCGACCAGGCTCTCTCCGTCCGGGTGAATGGCGGCCAGTTCGACTTGGAGCAGTTGGTTGGTGAGGTCCGCCGCCGGGGCAGACACCAGACGCGCGGGCAGGTAGTTGGGTGTATAGCCGAACCAGTCGCCGTCCGGTTTGCCGGAATGGCGACCTTCCACCAGGATAGGGAGTTGCCGTCCGAGTTGGCTGGTCAGGGTTTCGCCCTTCATGCGCCGCGCCAGGTCGTGCATTTCCTGGCTGCGTTGCCTTTTGATCTCGGTGGGGACCTGATCGGGCATGTTGCTGGCCTTGGTGCCCGGGCGGGGAGAGTAGGCGAAGATGTGGACTTGGCCGAAGCCAATGTCGGCGACGAAATCCAGGGTCTGGCGCCATTCGTCGTCGGTTTCGCCGGGGAAGCCGGCGATGATATCGGTGGTGAGGTTGATGCCTGGGACGCGGGTGCGGGCCTCGGCGGCGAGGCGGGCGAATTCGTCCGTCCGACAGCGGCGAGCCATGCGCCGCAGGACGCTGTCGGATCCGCTTTGCAGCGGCAGGTGCAGGTGGGGCATGAGGCGCGGATTGGCGAAGAGATCCCAGAAGCCGTCCGGCAGTTCCCAGGGTTCCAGGGAGCCCAGCCGCAGGCGGGGGATGCCGGTCTCGGCGAGGATGGCTCCGATCAGGTTGTTCAGGCCCAGACCCAGGTCGCTGCCCCAGCCGCCGAGGTGGACGCCGGCGAGGACGGCCTCGCGCACGCCTTCCACCGACCCCCGGTTGATCTCGTCCACTACCTCGGGGACGGGGCGGCTACGTTCATCACCCCGCGCCAGGGTGACGATGCAGAAGGCACAGCGGTAGCGGCAACCGTCCTGGACCTTAATGAAGGCGCGCTGGCGGCCGCGGGCGAGGAGGGGGTTGGCGCCTGCCACCATGGCGGAGAGGGGCATGGCGGGTAGGTCGAGTTCGGCGGTGACGGTTTTTACCAGATGGTCTTTTTCCTGGTTAGGGATAAGTAGGTCGATGCCCCCTTCCTGGGCCAGGGCCTGGGTCTCCAGGGTGGCGAAGCAGCCGCTGACGACGATCCTGGCGCGGGGGTTGGCGCGCTGGGTCCGGCGGAGGACTTTGCGGGACTTGCGCACGGCCTCCTGGGTGACGGCACAGGTGTTGATGACGACCAGATCGGCGCTGGTCTCGTCGGTGGTGACCTGGTGGCCGAGTTGCTGGAACTGGCGCGCCCAGGTCTCCAGTTCGGCTTCGTTGAGCCGGCAGCCGAGGGCCTGGAGGGTGACGCGCATCAGACCTTGAGGCTGGTGGGAACCACGCCGGGGGGCATGCCTGGAACAGGGCCCGGCGATGGCGCTGGGGAGTTCTGATGCAGGATCATGCGCCAGCCATCGGCCCCCCGGCGGTAGATGTTGGTGGCCAGGACCGGTGGCTGGGCCGGCCGGCCGGGGACCCCGACCCGCTCTTCCAGATAATGGATGGCCAGGTCGCCGGTCTCCAGCCAGCGGATGTGCCGAACCTGGATATCGAAGTGGAAATCGCCCCTGAACAAGGGCGCCCAGGCTTCGTGGACTTGCTCCGCATGGAGCAGGGGCTGCATGGGGAGCAGGCAGGCGATGTCTGGAGAGTTCTCCCAGACGCCGCGCAGACGCTCGGCGTCACGCTCGTCAATGGCGTCGTAAAAGGCGTCTTCCGCATCTTGGGGGCTGGCGTAGCTCTCGGGCATGGCTTTGGGTACCGGCTCAGCCTTGGCGGCGGGGGATGATGACGCGGACCTTTTCCGCACTGTCCTCGCGCCGCATGGCGCCACCGTCGGCGTCCTGGGGCAAGGGGATGCGGCGGCTGGAGCGGCCACTGGAGTAGCTGTAGCTCCTCATATAGCCCCGGCCATCGTCCAGGGTCTCCTCGCGGCTCTTTTTGGCGGAGGCATCGCGGGAGAGGCGGATCGAGCGGCCGTCAAGGTCGACTTGGATCTCCTCGGCCTTGATGCCTTCCAGGGGGATTTCGAGGACATAGCCCTCCTCGGTTACGGACTGGGTGAAGCGCAGGCGTCCGGAAGAGCGCGCGAAGCCGGATCTGTCGGGAGCGGAGAAGGATGGCGGGGCAGGGAAGTGCTGCATGCCAGGTGGCTGAAAGCCAGAGCCACCGGGCCCGGAGAAAGACCTTGGCTCAGGGAAGTCCGGCATGGCGGGTGGCTGGCCGAAGCCAGGGCTGAAGGGGTCCATGCCAGGAGCCGGGAAGGGGCCAGTGGGGAGGCCCGACTGGCCCAGACTCTCCGGGTATCCGGGTGCCATGGCGGGGAGCGCATTGTCGGCCGGCGCCGGTGCTCCCCAGGAGCCGTACGGCATGGGGCCCTGGTTATAATATTGCGGGCCATAGCCATAGGGGGAACCAGGCCAGGCCAGGGCCAGCGCCGGACCCATAAAGGCTAGGCCGGCGAACAGGGGGCGCAGGTTACGAAGTGAGATGTACATGACAAAACTCTCATGATGGTTGTTTCAATGGCAGCATTATAGCCGATGGACACTGGGGCCGAGGATTCGCTCACGCCAAGACCCGTGGTCCGCTCTCATGGTTCGCTCTTGCCAATTTTTGTCAAACTACCTAACCTTGAGTTTCTCCAGCCTGTCGTCGTGCCAGCCATGGCCAGCCCCTCCTTAGCCGGGAAAGCAGATCAAAGCTGCCGTTAAGCCAGCAGGTCGCGGGCTCGGGCCCGACGGCAATAATCCCCTCTACGCCAACCAAGATGCGGGTCTCATGAGCAAAGGTATCCTATTCATCCTGTCGGCCCCCTCTGGGGCGGGCAAGACCAGCCTGGTCAAAGCCTTGCTGCAACGGGAGCCGACACTGGGGCTGGCCATCTCCCATACCACCCGTGCCCCCAGGCCGGGGGAAGTGGACGGCATCCACTACCATTTCGTCGCCGAGGGGCACTTCCTGAACTTGATCGAGGACGGGGCCTTTCTGGAACATGCCCAGGTTTTTGGCAATCGCTATGGCACCGCCGAGGCTCAGGTGCGCGAGGCCCTGGTGGCTGGCCAAGATCTGCTATTGGAGATCGACTGGCAGGGCGCGCGCCAGGTGCGCGAGCGTTTTCCTGGCGCCGTGTCCGTCTTTATTCTGCCGCCATCCGGCGAGGCTCTGGCGGCGAGGCTACGGGGGCGCGGTCAGGATAGCGAGGCCATCATCGCCAGGCGCCTGCGAGAGGCCCGCGACGAAATGTCCCATTACGGGGAGTACGACTACCTGGTGGTGAACGACCGTTTCGCGGAGGCCCTCGACGACCTCGCATGCCTGGTGCGTGCTGAACACGGGCGTCTGGCCCATGGTGGTGAGCGCTGGCAAGGGGTGCTGGAAGGCTTGTTAGGGGGATGATGGACCCTGATGCGGGACAGGGCGCGGGCTCGGGCAGGTAAAATGCCCCATCGCCCGCCGCCCCTGGTTTTGATACTCTGATTTCCTATCGTATTACTGGAGTAAGAAGACTCATGGCGCGAATTACCGTCGAGGATTGCCTCGAGCATGTGGACAACCGGTTCGATCTGGTTCTCTTCGCCACCAAGCGGGCACGGCAACTGGCCTATGGCGTGGAGCCCCTGATCCCCTGGGCCAACGATAAGCCCACGGTGGTGGCCCTGCGCGAGATCGCCGATGGCGTCCTAAGCCAGGAGGCGGTCGCCGCCCTGGAACTGGAGCGAGAGCAGCGCCGCGCCGAGCGTTCCCTGGAACAGGCGATCGCCGAGGGCCTGGCGGCCGAGCTGGGGCCCGAGGACGGGTTCTGAGTCGCCGGCGGGGCAAGGACCGGTTTTTTGGGTCCAGCGCGACAGCGCGAGCTAGCCAAGAGGTTCACGCCTATGGCCCTGCCCTTAGAACAGCCCCTCCCATGTGCCGAGTTCGCGGCGCTGGAGGCGGCGGACCGGCCCCGCTTCCAGATCGACGATCTCTGCGTCTATCTCGAGTCTTACTTGAGCGCGGAGCAGATACGCGAGGTCTATCGCGCCTACCAATTCGGCGCCGAGGCCCACGCCGGCCAGACCCGTAAGTCCGGTGGGCCCTACATTCAGCACCCCATCGCCGTGGCTCGCATCCTGGCGGAGATGCGGATGGACTACAAATGCCTGATGGCGGCCCTGTTGCATGATGTCATCGAGGATACTGTACATTGCAAGGAAGGCGTGGCTTCCCTCTTCGACGAGGAGATCGCCGAGCTGGTAGATGGCGTCAGCAAACTGACGAGGCTGGATTTCCGCTCCAAGGCGGAGGCCCAGGCGGCGAATCTGCAGAAGATGTTGCTGGCGATGACCAAGGATATCCGGGTCATCCTCATCAAGCTGGCGGACCGCCTCCACAACATGCGTACCCTGGGGATCATGGCCCCCGAGAAGCGCCGCCGGATCTCCCGCGAGACCCTGGAGATCTATGCCCCCATCGCCAACCGCCTGGGTATCCGCCAGATTGTCGTGGAGTTGGAAGAGCTGGGTTTTGCCCATCGCTGGCCCTGGCGCCGCCACCTTCTGCAAAGCGCTGTCAACCGTGCCAGGGGGGCGCGCAAGGAACTAGTGGCCGACGTGGAGAGGGCCCTGCGTGACCGCCTGCGGCAAGAGGGCATCGCGGGCGAGGTGGTGGGCCGCCAAAAGCACCTCTACGGCATCTACGGCAAGATGCGCGACAAGCAGCGCGCCTTCGAGGAAGTGGTGGACGTCTTCGGCTTCCGCGTCGTCGTCGATCGGGTCGATACCTGCTATCGCGTCCTAGGTTTGGCGCACAACCTGTATAAACCCATGCCAGGCCGCTTCAAGGACTATATCGCCATCCCCAAGTCCAACGGCTATCAGTCTCTGCATACCATGCTCTTCGGCCCCCAAGGCGTCCCCATCGAGATCCAGATCCGCACCCTGGAGATGCAGCGCGTCGCCGAAAGCGGTATCGCGGCGCACTGGATGTACAAGTCCGGCGGAGAGCGCGGCAGCCCCCAGACCCTGGCGGCGGACTGGCTGCAGAACCTGCTGGAGATGCAGCAGGGCTCCGGCGATTCGGTGGAGTTCCTGGAGCATGTCAAGGTCGATC
>JBFZDM010000149.1:0-5457 GCA_041307365.1 Chromatiaceae bacterium
TGGCCCTTGACCTGGACCTTACGCCACTCGCGCCTCAGAATGCCCTGGCCGTCGATGAGGAAGGTGCTGCGCTCGACCCCCAGGGATTCGCGCCCGTAGAGCTTTTTCAAGCGGATCACATCGAAGAGGCGGCAAAGGGCCTCGTCGGTATCCGCCACCAGGTCGAAGGGGAAGCCCTGCTTGGCCTTGAAATTTTCCTGGGCCTTGAGGCCGTCGCGGGAGGCGCCGAGGACGATGGTGTTCAAGGCCGCGAAGTCCCCGGCGGCGTCACGGAAGTCCTGGCCCTCCTGGGTGCAGCCAGGGGTGCTGGCCTTTGGATAGAAATAGAGCACCAGGTTTTGCCCGCGAAAATCCACGAGCCGGGATAAGCGATTGCCGGTCAAGAGAAATTGGACATCGTCCAGGGGCTGGTCGAGGCTAGGGGGCATGGGCTAATACCTCTGGGGTGGCTCTCAGCCTTTGATCGGTTCCAGGACCGCGTCCAGGTTGAGATCGTCGCAGTAATCCATGAATTCCTCCCGGAGCCCGGCGATGTGAATATCGGCGGGGATGCCGACCGTCATGCGCACCGAGAACATGGTTGTTCCCGTGTGGGCGGCGGCATAGGTGGAGGTGGACATGTCCTCGATGTTGATATCACGCTCGGCGAAGAACTCGGCCAGGTTGTTGACGATGCCAGGGTGGTCCATGGCGATGACGTCCACGCCGTAGGGCAGCAGGTTCTTGCCGGTGACCCGCTCGCCGGTGCGTTTGGAGATGATGGTCATGCCGAGCTGGCGCTCCAGTTCCGGCAGGACGTTTTCCACCTTCGCCAGGGTGTTCCACTTGCCCTCGACCAGGAGCATGGCGGCGAACTCGCCACCGAGGACCGCCATGCGGCTGTCCTCGATGTTGCAGCCCTGGTCCAGGAGGACCTTGGACAGGCGGTTGACGATGCCCGGACGGTCTTCGCCGAGAGCGGAAATGACGAGATAGGTCTTCTTCGTTGGCATGGTCATGGTTTAAGGTGGCGGATGGTGGTGGTTCCGGGGGATCCGAGGGGGTGGAGTTTAGCACGCCCTTTTGCCGGGCTCGAATCGAGGCCTGTTTTCAGCTTGTTTTTGATCTGGAACCCAAGATAATATCCCAAATTTTCTGACGGCTGGGAGTAGAGACCATGATTCGCGGCAGTATCGTAGCCCTGATTACCCCCATGCACGAGGATGGGCGCGTCGATGACCTGGCCTTGCGGCGCCTCGTGGACTTCCACGTCGAGGAGGGGACGGACGCCATCGTCGCGGTTGGCACCACCGGCGAATCCGCTACCCTGGACGAGGAGGAACATTGCCGCGTCATCCGCCAGGTGATCGAATACGCCGCCGGCCGGGTCCCCGTCATCGCCGGCACTGGCGCCAACTCCACCACCGAAGCCATTCACCTTACCCGCTGTGCCCAGGAGTCCGGGGCCGATGCCGCCCTCCTGGTGACGCCCTACTACAACAAACCGACCCAGGAAGGGCTCTATCTCCACCACAAGGCCGTGGCCGAGGCGGTGGCTATCCCGCAAATCCTCTACAATGTGCCGGGCCGCACCGCCTGTGACATGCAGCCGACGACGGCGGCGCGTCTGTCCCTGGTACCCAACATCATTGGTATCAAGGAGGCGACTGGCGACCTGAGCCGGGTGGCATCCCTGAAGTCACAGTGCCGTCCCGGCTTCGCCCTCTACAGTGGCGACGACGCCACCGCCTGCGACTTCCTGCTCCAGGGCGGCGATGGCGTCATCTCGGTCACCGCCAACGTGGCGCCACGCCTGATGCACGCCATGTGCGCGGCGGCCTTGGCCGGCGACGCGGACGAGGCTCGCGCCATCAATGCCCGGCTCGATGGCTTGCATCACCAGCTCTTTGTGGAGTCCAATCCGATCCCGGTCAAGTGGGCCATGGTGGAGATGGGCCTGTGCTCCGCCGGCATCCGACTCCCCCTGACCTGGTTGTCGGAAGGCGCGCGGCCCCAGGTGCGCGCGGCCATGCAACAGGCCGGCCCCTTCTGACGGGCGCCCCTCGACGTCAATCCCCGGCAAAGCCGCAACCCCAGCCACAGCGACCACCGATGCCCATGGACACCCGCAAAGCCCTCGTCGTCTTCCTGCCGTCCCTGCTACTCCTTTCGGCCTGTGGCAGCTTCAGCCTGGATGACTACCTGCCAGATCAGACCCTGGACTACAAGAAACAACGCGAAGCGGCGGAGAACCTGGAGATCCCACCGGACCTGATCGCCGGCCAGTTCGACGATGCCATGGACATGCCGGACCTGGGCGGCTCCGCCACCTATTCCGAATATGCCGGCGAGCGCCAGCAGAAGCGTCAGATCGCCACCTCGGGCGATGTGCTGCCCGAGGTGAAGGACGTGACCTTCCACCGCCAGGGTGACCGCCGCTGGATCGAGATCAACGCCAAGCCTCAGGCCCTGTGGCCGCGCCTGGAGGGTTTCTGGCGCGAGAAGGGCATCCTACTGGTGGAGAAGAACCCCACCACCGGCGTCATGGTGACGGACTGGATCGAGAATCGGGCTGAGATCAAGCGCGATCCCATCACCAATCTCATGCGCAAGGTACTTGACGGCCTCCACTCCACCGGCACCCGCGACCAATACCGGCTGCGCATCGAGCCTGGCCCGCGTCCGGGCACCACGGATGTCTTCCTGACCCATCGCGGCATGGAGGAGCGGCTATTGCGCAACACGGTCGGCGAGGACTCCAACACCATGTGGGAGGCGGTCCCCTCGGATCCGGACAAGGAAGCCGCCATGCTGCGCAGTCTCATGGTCTATCTGGGTGTCACCGACACCCGGGCCAAACGGGTCGTGGCCGAGGAAACCCGCTCGGCGGCCGTGGCGCGGGCGCGGTTGGAGCAGGATGGGGGTGGCGGCGTCCTGGTGATCGAGGAAGATCTGCGTACCGCCTGGCGCTTGGTCGGCGTCGCCCTGGATCGCAGCGGCTTCGCCGTGGAGGACCGGGACCTGACCCAGGGTGTCTATTACGTCCGCTATGACGACCCGTCCAAGGGCGAGAAAAAGAAGGGCTTCCTCTCCAACATGGCCTTCTGGCGCGATGACAAGATCGACACGGTCACCCAGTACCAAGTCCGGCTCACCGCCAGCGGCGCCGAGACCCGGGTCGAGGTGCGCGACCAGGCCGGCAATCGCGACAACTCGCCAACGGCCCTCAACATTCTGACCCTCGTCAAGGAAGAATTGCGTTGATCCGACCGGTTGCCGGGATGCCGCGGGCCTGAGCATGCGCTTCGCCAGCCTGGGCAGCGGCAGCCGGGGCAATGCCCTCCTGGTGGAGGGCGGCGGCACCCGGCTCCTGGTCGATTGCGGCTTCGCCGCCCGGGAGACAGAGCGGCGCCTGGCGGAACTGGGGGTGGCGGCGGGAGACCTTAACGCCATCCTGGTGACCCATGAGCATGGCGATCACATCCGTGGCGTTGCCGCCCTGGCGCGCCGCCATGGCATCCCGGTCTGGACTACACCGGGGACCTGGTGCCGGCATCAGGGTTCAGCGGTTGAACGGGTCCATCTCATTTCGGGGCTGGGTCCGGGTTTCCGGGTCGGCGATATATGGGTGGAGCCCTTTCCCATCCCTCACGATGCCCGTGAGCCCTGTCACTTCGTCCTCGAAAGCGGTGGGCGACGGCTGGGGCTCCTGACGGACTGCGGCTATGTCACCCGCCACATTCGCGACCGGCTTGGCGAGTGCGACGCCCTCGTGCTCGAATGCAATCATGACAGCGACATGCTGAGGCAGGGCCCCTACCCGCCGTTCCTGCGGGCGCGGGTTAGCGGCAATCAGGGGCATCTTGGCAACCACCAGGCGGCGGAGCTACTCGGCTCCTTGCCGCGCCAAGGGCTCACCAGCCTGCTGGTGGCGCATCTGAGCGAGAAGAACAACCGCCCTGAGCTGGCGCGCCAGGCTCTGCAGGCCGTGGATATCGACCTCGGCAATCGTATCACCCTGGCGGAACAGGATAGGCCCAGCCCCTGGCTGCCGGTCTGATCCGCTCAAGTTCTGGCGAGGGCTCACGGCAGACCGGCATCCTCGCCAATCCCCCGCCAGTGATGGCCCCCATACCTCCCGCAACCCCTGGTCCCGTCCCACTGCCTGAGGCACAATCCCTCTCCATCTGCCATCACCAATGCCGCCAGGGCGCGGCGGGACCCATCCTATGATCTACCCGACCATCGAAGAATTCGTCGGCAAGACGCCATTGGCGCGCCTCCAGCGTCTGCCAGGCGAGACGGACAACCACATCCTGGCCAAGCTGGAGGGCAACAACCCCGCGGGATCGGTCAAGGACCGCCCGGCCCTGTCCATGATCAGCCGGGCGGAGGAGCGGGGTGACATCAGCCCCGGGGACACCCTCATCGAGGCCACCAGCGGCAATACGGGCATAGCCCTGGCCATGGTGGCGGCCATCAAGGGCTACCGCATGATCCTGATCATGCCCGAGAACATGAGCCTGGAGCGCCGCGCCCTGATGCGGAGCTATGGCGCCGAGATCCGGCTGACACCGGCGGAGGGCAGCATGGAGGCGGCCATCGACCTGGCCCGCGAGCTGGAGGCCCGCGGCGAGGGCCGCATCCTGGACCAATTCTCCAACCCCGATAATCCCCGCGCCCATTACGAGAGCACGGGTCCCGAGATCTGGCGCGACACCCAGGGCGCCATCACCCATTTCGTCAGCGCCATGGGTACCACCGGCACCATCATGGGCACTAGCCGCTACCTCCAGGAGCAAAACCCGGCCATCCAGATCGTCGGCGTGCAGCCGGCCGATGGCGCCAAGATCCCCGGTATCCGCCGCTGGCCCGAGGCCTACCTGCCCAGGATCTACGAGCCCAGCCGGGTCGATCGCCTCCTGGATGTCACCCAGCGCCAGGCGGAGGAAACAACCCGCGCCCTGGCGCAGCGGGAGGGCATCTTCTGCGGCATCTCTTCCGGTGGCGCCGTGGCCGCCGCCCTGACCCTCTCGGCGGAGGTCTCGGGGGCCGTCATCGTCGCCATCGTCTGCGACCGGGGGGACCGCTATCTCTCCACGGGGGTCTTTCCCGCCTGATCCTGGCCATGGCTGTATCCTGTGCGCAACAAAAACACGACATTCAATCCTTAACCAGAGGATGGAGCGGCATCCGGCCCCCTGGGTCTTCACTGCCTGGATATGCTTTTTTATTTCATCCCTGGGTTTATGCTGAAGGATTTGTCTATAAATAATAAACAGATTTTAAACAAAAAAATCACAAGCTGGAATCCTGGAAACCTTCGGGTGATGCCCTTGGGATGGGCCGGGCCCCCCATCCCGAGTTTTCGCGGGCTAGCGTCATTCCTTGTTGTAGCGTCGCAGCAACGTCGTTTTTTTGCTGACAATCGACCCTTGCAACGGATAGAATAATTCAGGGTCAAACAAAAGCGTGGAC
>JBFZDM010000159.1:0-3974 GCA_041307365.1 Chromatiaceae bacterium
TTGGCCAGGGGCTTCTTGATGTGGTCGCGAATGATGCGGCCCATGGGTCTCGCCCCCAGGCGCGGGTCGTAACCGCGCTGGGCGAGCCAGACGCGGGCCTCATCCTCGACGACAAGCACGACCTTCTTATCGAGCAACTGCTGTTCCAGCTCGAAGATGAACTTGTTCACCACATTGGCGATGACCTCGGGTGACAGGGAGCCGAACTGGACCACGGCATCGATCCGGTTGCGAAACTCGGGGCTGAAGAGCCGCTTGATGGCCTCCATGCCATCCGTGGCGTGATCCTGCTCGGTAAAGCCGATGGAGGGGCGGCTGGTCTCGGCCGCGCCGGCATTGGTGGTCATCACCAGGACCACATGGCGGAAGTCCGCCTTGCGGCCGTTGTTGTCGGTGAGGGTGCCGTGATCCATGACCTGGAGCAGAAGATTGAAGACGTCCGGGTGGGCCTTCTCGATCTCGTCCAGGAGCAGCACGGCGTGGGGGTGTTTGTTGATGGCCTCCGTCAGCAGGCCGCCCTGATCGAACCCGACATAGCCCGGCGGGGCGCCGATGAGACGCGAAACCGTGTGGCGCTCCATGTACTCGGACATGTCGAAGCGAATCAGCTCCAGGCCCAGGATGCGGGCGAGCTGCCGCGTCACCTCGGTCTTGCCGACGCCGGTGGGTCCCGCGAAGAGGAAGGAGCCGATGGGCTTTTCCTCCTGGCCCAGGCCGGCGCGGCTCATGCGGATGGCGGCGGTCAGGGTATCGATGGCATTCTCCTGGCCAAAGACCACCATCTTCAGGTCCCGATCCAGATTGCGCAGGGATTCGGTGTCCGAGGCCGACACCTGCTTGGGTGGGATGCGGGCGATCTTGGCGACGATCCGTTCGATGTCGGCGACGTCGATGCGCTTCTTGCGCCTGGCCGCCGGCTGGAGCTGGACATGGGCCCCGGCCTCGTCGATGACGTCGATGGCCTTGTCCGGCAGATGACGGTCGTTGATGTGCTTGGCGGAGAGTTCCGCCGCCGCGCGCAGGGCCGGTTGAGTGTAGATGACCTGGTGGTGCTCCTCGAAACGGGTCTTGAGGCCCTTGAGGATCCCCACCGTGTCCTCGACGCTGGGTTCCTCGATGTCGATCTTCTGGAAGCGCCGGGCCAGGGCCCGGTCCTTCTCGAAGATGCCGCGAAACTCCTGATAAGTCGTCGAACCAATGCAGCGTAGCTCGCCGGAGGCCAGCACCGGCTTGATGAGGTTGGAGGCATCCATGACTCCACCGGAGGCGGAGCCGGCGCCAATGATGGTGTGGATCTCGTCGATGAAGAGGACGGCCTTGGGTTGGCGCTTGAGCTGGGCAATCACCGCCTTGAGGCGTTTTTCGAAGTCACCCCGGTACTTGGTGCCCGCCACCAGGGCGCCCAGATCCAGGGCGTAGATGACGGCGTCCGCCAGGACCTCCGGTACCTCTTCCTCGACGATGCGCCGCGCCAGGCCTTCGGCGATGGCGGTCTTGCCGACCCCGGCCTCGCCCACCAGCAAGGGGTTGTTCTTGCGCCGCCGGCAGAGAGTCTGAATGGTACGTTCGACCTCGGCCTGGCGGCCAATGAGGGGGTCGATACGGCCCTGGCGGGCCAATTCATTGAGATTGCTGGTAAAGCTCTCCAATGGGCTGGCGCTCTCCTTGCCCCCCCCTACCCGTTCCTCGCTGGCATCGGCCTCCTCGTCCTGCCCTTCACCGGGAACCTTGGAGATGCCATGGGAGATGAAATTGACCACATCCAGGCGACTGATGTCCTGCTGATTGAGGAGGAAGACGGCCTGGGAGTCCTGTTCGCCGAAGAGGGCCACCAGGACATTGGCGCCCATGACCTCCTTCTTGCCGGCGGACTGGACATGGAAGACGGCCCGCTGCAGGACGCGCTGAAAGCCGATGGTCGGCTGGGTCTCCCGCTTATCACCCGTGGGGATGAGGGGCGTCGTCTCCGCGACGAAGAGGCTGATGTCGGAACGCAGCCGGCCCTCGTCCGCGCCGCAGGCCCGCAACACCTTGGACGCGCTCGGGTTGTCGAGCAGGCACAGGAGCAGATGCTCCACCGTCATGTATTCGTGTCGCTGCTCCCGCGCCCGCTGAAAGGCCTGGCCGAGGGTGAATTCGAGTTCTTTGCTCAACATGGGGGGGTCACCGATACGGATTCAGGGCCCTCAGGCCTCTTCAAGGGTACACATCAAGGGATGCTGATGGCGGTGGGCAAATTCCTTGACCTGGGCCACCTTGGTCTCGGCCACGTCTCGGGAGAAGAGGCCGCAGACCCCCACGCCCCGGGTGTGGACGTGGAGCATGATCTGGGTGGCCTTCTCCCGGTTCATGTGGAAAAAGGTCTGCAACACCAGCACGACAAATTCCATGGGGGTGTAGTCGTCGTTGAGCAAGAGCACCTTGTAACGCCGGGGGGGCTTAAGCTTCGGCCGGGCCTCCTCCACCGAGACACCCTCGGCCCGCTCCTCGTTCACACTTGGGTCACTCATGTCAATGCGAAATCCCACCAAAATGCCATCATGGAATTGACCTGAGACAGGAGGTCACTATACTTTGTCTCCAGGCGCTGGCTCGCGGGGCGGGACCAGACGCCGGTCCGTGAAAATATGAGCAGGGTACAAAATCCCCACCATCTCCCGGAGGAGTAGCAGCGATGATGATCGGTACCGTGAAGTGGTTCAACAACGCCAAGGGATATGGGTTCGTGAAGGCCGATGACAAGGAGGAGGATGTCTTCGTCCATTTTTCCGCCATCGACATGGATGGCTATCGGACCCTCAAGGAAGGTCAGAAGGTCCAGTTTGAAATAGGCCAGGGCCCCAAGGGCCTGCATGCCGCCCGTGTCAACCGTCTGAACTAGTTTAGCTTCTTTCAGGTACCCGCACCACCCGGACTGGATGGCGCGGGTTTCTTGTGTCCTGGGTGGCCCACTGGCCACCCAGGAAAACCCATCCGGGCCCGATGGACCCGCTTCAAGTCCCCATGTTGGCAATCACCGCCGCGCCAAAGGCAGAGCAACTCAGCTTGGTGGCGCCTTCCATCAGGCGCTCCAGATCATAGGTCACGGTCTTGGCGAGGATGGCCCCCTCCACCCCCTTGATAATGAGATCGGCCGCCTCGGTCCAGCCCAGGTGGCGCAACATCATCTCGGCGGAGAGGATCATGGAACTCGGATTGACCTGGTCTTTGCCGGCGTACTTGGGGGCGGTGCCGTGGGTTGCCTCGAACATGGCCACGGAATCCGACAGGTTGGCCCCCGGCGCCAGCCCGATGCCACCGACCTGCGCCGCCAGGGCATCGGAGATGTAGTCGCCGTTGAGATTGAGGGTGGCGATGACGTCATATTCCTTGGGCCGCAGCAGGATCTGCTGAAGGAAGGCGTCGGCGATGACGTCCTTGATGATGATCTCGCGGCCGGTCTTGGGGTTGGTCATGGCGCACCAGGGACCCCCATCGATCTCCTCGGCGCCGAATTCATCCCTGGCCAGTTCATAGCCCCAGGTCTTGAAGGCGCCTTCCGTAAACTTCATGATGTTGCCCTTGTGCACCAGGGTCACGGAGGCGCGATCATTGTCGATGGCGTATTGGATAGCCTTGCGCACCAGGCGCTTGGTACCCTCGGCGGAGACGGGCTTGATGCCAATGCCGGAGGTCTCGGGGAAGCGGATCTTGGTGACGCCCATCTCCCGCTGGAGGAAATCAATGACCTTTTGCGCCTCCGGGGATCCTGCCTGCCACTCGATGCCGGCATAGATATCCTCGGAATTCTCACGGAAAATGACCATGTCGGTGTTTTCCGGCTCCTTGACCGGGCTGGGGGTGCCCTGGAAGTAGCGTACGGGACGGAGACAGACGTAAAGGTCCAGTTGTTGCCGCAGGGCGACGTTGAGGGAGCGGATACCGCCACCCACGGGCGTGGTCAGGGGCCCCTTGATGGAGACGACATACTCCCG
>JBFZDM010000194.1:0-8694 GCA_041307365.1 Chromatiaceae bacterium
CTTGGAGTCCAGCGCCATTTTCAATGCTCCCGAGCCAGCCGAGCCCTGGGGCCAGCCCCTTGATGCCTATGTTTGATGTCGTCCTTTACCAGCCCGAAATCCCGCCCAATACCGGCAATATCATGCGCCTGTGCGCCAATGCGGGCGCCCGGCTGCACCTGATCGAGCCCATGGGCTTTATCCTGGATGATCGGCGACTGCGGCGCGCCGGGCTCGATTATCGCGAGTGGGCCAGTGTCCAAGTCCACGGGGACCTCGACAGCTATCTCCAGACCCAGGTTCCACTTCGGCTTTTGGCCTTCACCACGCGAGGCGGACGGTCTCTCGCCGAGGCCGCCTTCCTGACTGGTGACGCCCTGCTCTTTGGCCCCGAGACCCGTGGGCTGCCACAAGATCTGCTCGATGGCCTGGGGCCGGATCGAAGCATCTTCATCCCCATGCGGCCTCACAACCGTAGCCTCAACCTGTCCAACGCCGTCGCCATCGTCCTCTACGAGGCCTGGCGGCAACAGGGGTTCGCCGGGGCCGGGCGGGGCTGACTGGGAATCGCCGAGTGGCGATCGACGACGCCTTCAATCCAGTTCGGACTTGCTCTCACGCGCTAAGAGGCTGCGCGTGGCCTCCTCCGGCGTCGCCCCCTCGTAGAGGACGCGATAGACTTGCTCGCCGATGGGCATCTCGACCCCGAGGCGCTGAGCAATGCCATGCACCGAGCGAGCTGTGATGACCCCTTCCACCTCCTGACCAATGTCGCGGCGAGCCTGCTGAACGCTAACGCCGCGGGCGAGAGCCAGTCCCAGCCGGCGGTTGCGAGATTGGTCGTCGGTGCAGGTCAGCACCAGATCACCGAGTCCCGCCAGGCCCATGAAGGTCTCCAGCCGGCCACCGAGAGCGGTGCCGAGGCGCGTCAGTTCCGCCAGGCCGCGCGTGATGAGGGCAGCGCGCGTGTTGGCGCCAAATCCAAGCCCGTCCGCGATGCCGGTGGCGATGGCCAGGACATTTTTGGCCGACCCGCCCACCTGGACCCCGATGAGGTCGTCGCTGGTGTAGGCGCGGAACCGCTCGCCGTGGAGATAGGCCGCCACCCTCCGTGCTTGATGGAGTTTGGGCGAGGCCACGGTCACGGCCGTGGGCAGGCCGCGGGCGACCTCGCCGGCGAAGCTGGGACCAGAGACTACAGCCAGATCGCGCTCGCCAAGGGTCTCTAGGGCGACCTCGTGCAGCAGCCGGTTCGTGCCCGGCTCCAGGCCCTTGGTTGCCCACGCCAGACCGATTTCATTCGACAGGGGTGGCAGTGCCCGGAGCAGAGCCGCAAAGCCATGACTGGGGACCACCACCAGGATCTCGCCGACGCCATCAATGGCCTGCGCCAAGTCCGCCATCGGCTTGATGTTGTCCGGCAGGGGGAAGCCGGGCAGAAACCGGCGGTTCTCCTGGTCGCGGGCCAGGTCGGCCACATGCTCGGCCCAGTGGTCCCAAAGTCGAACCTGATGGCCGTTGCGGCCAATGACCAAGGCGAGGGCCGTGCCCCAGGACCCGGCCCCAAGGACTGCGATGGGAGAGGCTGACGGGGTCAATTGATCGCAGTTCCGCCAGCCGGTTGCTTCATCTCCTCCATCATCTGCCTCTGGCGCTGGGCATAGAGGACTTCAAAATTGACTGGCTGGAGGATGAGTTGTGGGAAGCTACCCTTGCTCACCAGGTCTGCGATGGCTTCCCGGGCGAAGGGGAAAAGGAGATTAGGACAATAGGCCCCCAGCAAGGGGCCGAGTTCAGGTTCCGCGAACCCCTTGACCCCCATCAGGCCGGCTTGCTGGACCTCGACAATGAAGGCCGTCTGATCGGCGATGTGGGTGGTGACCGTGACTGAGAGGATCACCTCGAAGGTCACTTCGTCAATGCGGTTGACTTTGGTGTTAAGGTTGAGTTCATGTTTCGGCTGCCATTCGCCGATGAAGACCCGCGGCGAATTGGGTGACTCGAAGGACATGTCCTTAATATAGATGCGGTGGATCTGAAACATCCGCTCGTCTTGGCCTTGGGGCTGGGCGTTCTCGGTCATGCGGGGGGCGTCCGTTGTTGGATGGGTGATGAAGGGGCCCGAAAAGGACCAGGAAACCCTGCCAATGGGTCAACGCTTCTTGCGCGTGACCGGCAGGTTGGCGTTTTGCCAGGCCATGATACCGCCACGCAAGTTAAAAACCTCCTCGAAGCCTTCCTTGCGCAGATGCTGGCAGGCAGTGGCGGATTGGGCCCCCGAGCGGCAACTGATAACGATGGGCTTGCCCTTGTGCTTGTGCAGGGTTGCAATCTGGTTCTTGAAGCCATTCATGGGGATGTTGATGGCATTGAGGATATGGCCCTGGGCGAAGTCCGCCAGGGGGCGCACGTCGACTACCAGGGCTTCGCGGCGGTTGATGAGATCGGTGGCCCCCTGCGGGTCCACTGAGCCTTTGCTGCCCCGGATCAGGTTATGGGTCAGCAGGGCCAGGGTCGTGACCAGTACCAGGAAGAGGACCCAGTGATTGACAATGAATTCGGGAAGGTTCTGAAGGGCCATAATGGATTTCTGTGGCTAGAGACTGGAGCCTTAAAAATTGGGATGGTCAAGACCGGTGGGCAGGGGCCGCGGGCATACCTGATTGGACGGCCGGGCCGGGAGGCGGAAGTATAGCCGCCTGGGCGAAGGGCGTCATCCATGGGCGCGCGGTCATGCTTGAGCGGCGGAGGGTCTGGCGAGTCAGGATGCCTCAATGGCCTTGCTGACAGAAGACTTCGCGCATCATGCCGATCAGTTGGAGGGTGCGGATGTCGCCAACGCGGTAGTAGACCCGGTTAGCGTCCTTGCGAGTCGCCAGTATGCCCTTGTCCCGCAGGATCGCCAAGTGTTGGGAGATGTTGCTTTGGGAAGTGCCCACGTCATCGACGATGTCCTGGACACTGACCTCGCGATCACCGAGAGTGCAGAGGATCTTGAGCCTCAACGGGTGGGACATGGCCTTGAGGGAGCGTGAGGCGCGGTCAATGTCGCCATCGTCGGCCAGGAGGTCGAACGCGGGATTTCCAGCCAGCGCGGCATGGAGGGGCGAGGTGGATGGGGGATGGATGCGGCCTACCATGGATGGGACTCGAGTTGTGCGTTCACAATTTGATAATAAGCTTTTTTTCCTAAAGTTGCGAAGTCAAGACGAGTTTCCCGGCGGGATTTCTCTTGCTGGACGCAAGTCGCCAAACAAGCCTTATAATTCGAACCGATGGATAGGTCTCGCCTCACTTGAGCCAAGAGGCCGCAAGGAAGGGAATCAGGGCAACCCTGGAGTACCTAGGGCCGTGACCAGGCTGAATGCGTCCCGCGATTCGCGGCAAGACCCTGTAAAATAAGCCTATTACTCGCCATTCCGCCCAGGTTACCCCAGTCATGACCAGGAACCCTTCCGCCGCCCAATCCAACGCCCGCCGGCGGGTTAGGGATGTGTGCCGCGAGGCCAGGATTCCTGGATGAGCCGAATCGCCCTCATCCAGGGAATCCTACTGTCCGTGCTCCTTGTCGCGCCGTTTGTGGTGACTCTGGGCGCGGAGACCGAGGACGACCCCGTTGAGTCCCAGCGTCAGGCCTTGTCGCTCAAGGAGTCCGAGTTGAGGAACCTAGAGCGGGACCTGGATACCCGCCGCCGCAGCCGCGATGCCCTGGCGGCGGAACTGGAAGCCCGGGAGCGAGACATAGCCCAACTCGCCCACGGCGGCCGCCAGCTCGATGTCCTCATTAAGGAGCAGGTCAAGGCCCTGACCCGGCTCCAAAAGGATCTGGAGGCGGAGCGGGCGGCGCTGGAGCGCGAACGCAGGTCCCTGGCGGCCCTGCTGCGCTCGTTCCACACCCTGGGCAACAACGAACAACTGCGCCTGCTGCTTGATCAACAAGACATGGCGCGCCAGGGCCGGCTTCTGTCCTATTATGGTTATCTGAATCGCTACCGCCTGGGGCGGCTTGATAACTTCGCCGCCCGTACCGCCAATTTCGAGAAGCTGCGGGCCGAGACGGTGGAGGAAACCCAGCGCCTGGCCGTCCTGGCTGCGCGGCAGAAGGAGACCCAGGAGCGCCTGGCGCGGGCCCAGGCACAGCGTGCCGACCTCCTGGTCGAGCTGGACAAGGGTATTGAGGGTGGTACCGAACAGCTCGCCCTGGTGCGCGAGGACACCCGAAACCTGCGCGCCCTGGTCGAACAGCTCGAACGCCAGGCCATGATCCTGCCCGAGGCCGAATTGGCGTTGATATCCATCGCCAGCCGGCGCGGCCAGCTCACTTGGCCTCTGGCCGAGGGGCGTATGCTGACTCGCTTTGGCCAGGTACGGACCCAGGGTGGTCAGGCCCAGGACGGGGTACTGATCGCCGCTCGGGAGGGTTCGGAGGTACGCGCGGTGCATCCTGGTCGAGTAGTGTTCGCGGACTGGTTGCGGGGCTTCGGCCAATTGATCATCATCGACCACGATGAGGGTTACCTGACCCTCTACGGCCACAACCAGGCCCTGCTCAAGGAGACCGGCGAGTGGGTCGGCGACGGCGAGGTCATCGCCCTCAGCGGCGCCAGCGGCGGGCAAAGGTCGGCGGCCCTTTACTTTGCCATCCGCTACAAAAGTCAGCCCCAGGATCCGGAACACTGGTGCGGCGCGGCCTTGGCCGTCGCCAACTCCTAGCCAACACATGAACCGATTGCGTCCACGCCATGAAACATCATTCTGTCACCGCCCTTGTCCTGAGTCTGGGATTGCTCCTCGGTTTCCCGGGCCTGGTCCCCGGTCTGCCCCCTGATCAGCTTTACGATCAGCTCACTGATCAGCTAGGGGCCGAAACAGGGCCGGCCGTCAATCAGCCCGGGGCAATAGGGGTCGATGCCTCCACAGAATCGGCCTCCGAAGCCCCGCCAGCCTCGGATGCCGAGGGTTCGGCCGAACTGCCGCTGGATGACCTCAACACCTTCGCCGAGATCTTTGGCCGCATCAAGAGTGACTACGTTGACCAGGTCGAGGACCGGGCCCTGCTTAAGGGTGCCATACGCGGCATGCTCTCCGGGCTTGATCCCCACTCCGCCTACCTTGACGCCGAGGAATATCGGGAACTCCAGGTGGGCACCAGCGGCGAATTCGGCGGCCTGGGCATCGAGGTCGGTCAGGAGGATGGATTCATAAAGGTCATAGCCCCCATAGACGACACCCCAGCCCAGCGGGCTGGGCTCCTGGCGGGAGACCTTATCGTCCGTATTGACAACCGTCCGGTGAAGGGCATGAGCCTGGACGATGCCGTCAGCATGATGCGTGGCAAGGCTGGCACCGCCATCGAACTCACCATCCTGCGCACAGGCACGGACCAGCCATTCAAGGTCGAGTTGATCCGCGATGTCATCCATGTGGTCAGCGTCAAAAGCCGCTTGTTGGCACCAGGTTTCGGCTATGTGCGCATTGCCCACTTTCAGTCCCGAACCACCGAGGATTTGCTCAATGCTCTTTCCAGCCTCCGGACCGAAAACGGTGTGGAACTGAAGGGCCTGGTCCTGGATCTCCGCAACAATCCCGGCGGCGTGCTCAATAGCGCCGTTGCCGTCAGTGACGCCTTTCTGGTCGAGGGCCTCATCGTCTATACCAAGGGACGGGTAGAGGATTCGGCCCTGGAGTTCAAGGCTGGCCCCGATGATGTCTTGGCCGGCGCCCCCCTGGTGGTGTTGGTGAACGGCGGCTCCGCCTCCGCATCCGAGATCGTTGCCGGCGCCTTGCAGGATCATAAACGGGCGATAATCATGGGTGCCCAGACTTTTGGCAAGGGTTCGGTCCAGACCATCATCCCCATCGACGATGTGAGCGCCCTCAAGCTCACCACCGCCCTCTACTACACCCCCTCCGGCCGTTCCATCCAGGCCGAGGGCATCAGTCCGGACATACCACTGGAGCCTGGCCGGCTGGAACTGAGCGACAAGCAGGCATTGGGCAGTGTCAAGGAGGCCGACCTGGCGCGCCACCTGACTAATGGCGCTGGCAAGGGCGAGGATCCTGGCGAGAAGTCGGATGAAGAAGTGGCCGGCGAGTCCGCTGCCAAGGATGAGGCGAAAAAGAAGCCACTGGCGGTTGAGGACTACCAACTCAACGAGGCCCTCAATGTCCTCAAGGCCCTGACCATCTTCAACGCGCCCCGCGCCGGCCTGACCGCCTCCGGGGCACCCGTCCAACAATAGGAATCGAGGAGAGACCATGAATCGCGTACTCATCCCCTTAGCCCACGGCTGCGAAGAACTTGAGGCTATCACCGTCATCGACCTGCTACGGCGCGCTGGCATCGATGTCATCACCGCCGGCCTGGATCCGGGCGTTGTACAGTGCAGTCACGGCACACGACTGGTGCCCGATCGCCATCTGGACGAGGTGATGGGGGAAGACTTTGACATGATCGTCCTGCCGGGCGGCCTGCCTGGCTCGACCAACCTGGACGCCGACGACCGCATCCACCAGATTCTGGCGCGCCACAAGGCGGAGGATCGCTTCGCCGCCGCCATTTGCGCCGCCCCCAAGGTGCTCGCCAACGCCGGTCTGCTCCAGGGCAAGTCGGCCACCGCCTATCCCGGCGTCCTGCAAATCGCCGACTTCCCGGAATTGGATCTGCTCACGGCCCCCGTGGTGGTGGATGGCAAGACCATCACCTCCCGCGGACCCGGTACCGCCATGGACTTCGCCCTGCAGTTGATCGAGTGCCTGGAGGGCAAGACCCGGAGGGACGAGGTTGAGACGGCCCTGGTGAGGGAACTCTGATCTCCCTGACCCTATTCACCTTGCCTCTGGCCGCCTTTGCCCTGGCGGGGCTGGCCAGCCAGGCTTTGGCGCGCTCGCCTCGCTTGCTGCGGGGGATGATCGACGAGCCCAACTCCCGTTCCCTGCACGCGGGGGTCATACCCCGTAGCGGCGGGCTGGCCATCATCGCTGGTCTTGCCGGGGCTGGACTGCTCGCCCTGTCTCTACTGCCCCTGACCGGCGTGTGGGCCTGGATCCTGGCAGCCTTGGTGCCGGTGGCGGCCATTTCCCTGCTCGACGATCTCGGCGGGGTGCGGCCGAGCTCCCGACTGGCGGCGCACCTGGTGTCGGCTGCCCTCTTGATCGCTGGGGGGCTTGGCTGGTCGCATCTGGATCTGCCAGGTCTGACGCTGAACCTGGGGTCGCTCTTGACCCTCTTCCTGACCCTGCTGCTGGTGGTCTGGATGATCAATCTCTACAACTTTATGGACGGCATGGATGGCCTTGCCGGCGGCATGGCGGTCTTCGGCTTTGGCGCCTTGGCGATTCTGGGTTGGCATGGGGGTGACCTGGCCTATGCCCTGATTTGTGCTAGCATCGCCGCTGCGGCGGGGGGCTTTCTCACCGCCAATTTCCCGCCGGCGCGACTCTTTCTTGGCGACCTGGGCTCCACCAGCCTGGGCCTGCTGGCGGCGGCCCTGTCCCTGCTTGGCAGTACGCTTGGGATCTTTCCCCTCTGGGTCGCCGGGCTGGCCTTTTCGCCTTTCATTCTCGACGCCACCTCGACCCTGCTCCGTCGCGCCCTCATGGGGGAGCGACTGTGGGAGCCCCATCGCTCTCATCACTATCAGCGCTTGGTCCTGGCGGGATGGAGCCACCGCCGTGTCATGCTGCGGGCCTGGGCACTCATGGCCGCCTGTGGCGCCAGTGCCGTCGCCGCGCCCGGCATGATGCCAGGTGATCAGTGGCTGCTGCTGGGCGGCTGGGCATGTATCTACGCCTTGATCGGCTACCGGGTAAGGCTGGTGGAACGTCAGTCGGGGCTGACCGTGCCATGAGGCGCTGGTTCGAACGGCTGCGCTCGCGTACCGCCGCCTTCACCCACGACCTGGTGATGCTGCCGGTGGCCTGGATGCTGGCCTTTTGGCTGCGCTTCAACCTGGGCGAGATCCCTACCGAGCAGATGAAGGTGGCCCTGCTGGCCCTCCCCATTCTGCTGCTGGCCCAGGGCGGGGTGAACTGGCTACTGGGTCTCTATCGCGGCGTTTGGCGCTTTGCCTCCTTGCCGGACCTGGTGCGCATCGCCAAGGCCGTGCTGACCGGCACCGCCCTGACTCTCTTTATCCTCTTCGTCTTCAATCGCCTGGACGCCATTCCACGCTCGGTGCCTCCTCTCTATGTACTGCTGCAACTGGCGCTTTTGGCCGGGCCGCGCCTCATTTATCGCTGGATCAAGGATCATCGCCTGGTGTTGAGCAACGGCCAGCGTGTCCTCATCGTTGGCGCCGAGCGGGCCGGCGAGATGTTGGCGCGCGACATGCTTCGCGACCCTCATCACGCCTATGTCCCGGTCGCCTTCGTCGACGACCTGCTGCGCCGCCATGGCTCCGAGGTCCATGGCATACCCATTCGGGGTGGTACCGAGAGCATTCCGGCCTTGGCCGCGAGCCTGGAGATCGATCTCATCCTCCTCGCCATACCCAGTGCCTCGGCGAGCGAGATGCAGCGACTGGTAACCCTGTGCGAGCACGCCGGGCTGCCCTTCCGCACCGTGCCCCAACTGGGCAATCTGATGAACGGCCAAGTCTCCATCAGCCAGGTGCGGCCGGTGAGCATTGAGGATCTGCTTGGGCGCGACCCGGTGGCTCTGGATTGGGAGGGTATTCGGCGAGGCCTCAGGGGCCGGCGCATCCTGGTCACAGG
>JBFZDM010000202.1:0-6083 GCA_041307365.1 Chromatiaceae bacterium
GTGAGGTAGCTGATGCGGTAATCGGCCTTGAAGGGCCAGATGAACTGCATGCCCCAGATGGCGTTGCTAGCCGGGTCTGTGATGTAGCCGGTGGGGGTCATCTTTTTTGGCTTGCCATCCAAGCCGCCCTCGCGGAAGGTGAAAGTGGTGGCGATGCTGCCATCCGGGTTGAGGCCATAAGACTCAATCGCGTTCCAGGCGTTGCGTTCTGGATAGGTGGGGATGTGGGCGATGACATACCAGTCACCCATGAAGCGATTCAGATCGACATGGGGCACGGTGGCCAGGGGTGGCAGGCCGGCGGATTGGCAACCCGCCAGCAGGCCGGCGCAGGCGAGGGCGAAAAGGCGTGTCATGGCGTTGGCTCCTTTGCCGCGGGGCCCGACGGCCGCTGGGGTGGCCAGGGCAGGAAGGCGCTGGTGCGGACCATGTAATCCCGGTAGGCGGGGCGGCGTTCGCCGATGTCCTGTTCCAGCAGGGCGACGCCGGAGACCTTGAGGAGCAGCGCCGTCATCAGCAGGGGCGAGACAATGGTCCAGGCGCCACCGGCGGCGAGGGCCACCAGCCAGACGCCCCACCAGATACAGAACTCGCCAAAGTAATTGGGGTGACGGCTATAGCGCCAGAGGCCCTGGTCCATGACGCGGCCGGCGTTGGCCGGATCGGCCTTGAAGCGGGCCAGTTGCCCATCGGCGATGCCCTGGAAGGCGATGCCGAACAGCCAGATGGCGCCGCCGAAGGCATCCAGCAGGCCCAGTGGCTGACTGCCGGCCAGGGCCGCCATCAGGGGCCAGGCCACGATCCAGGCCAGTCCCGCCTGGAGGCCGAAGACCAGATACAGGCTCTTGAATTCAAAGTGGGGCTGGTTGCGGGCCCGGATGGCCTGGTAGCGGCGATCTTCCCCGTGCCCCCAGTTGCGCCAGGTGATGTAGCCGGACAGGCGCAGCGTCCAGAGGCTGGCCAGGAGGAGGACCAGGGTCTCGCGGGGGCCGATTTGTGGCGCGGCGAGGGCATAGACCCAGGTCCCCAGGGTGATCATCACCGCCCAGAGACTATCGACGATGCTCACGTTCCGGCGAACAAGGCTCAGCAGCCAGGTCGCTACTCCGGCGAGGCCCATGCAGGCCAGGGCCAGAATGGCGGCGTCCCAGGCGAAGTGGTGGGTCATGGGGATGATGTCCTCCGGGCGAGGGATCTGGCCAGGGCCAGCAGGAGCGGGGTTAGCAGGGCCCAGCCGAGGGCGAGGGCGAGGAGGCCGGCAATGGGGTCGAGTAGGGTCATGGCCCCCAGTTTGGCGCCGCCCCAGTAGGCGGCCGGTCCACCCACCAGTCCTAAGCTGGCGGCGAGCCAGGGCCGGCCTTGCAGGCTGGCCAGGGAGACGTTGAGGGTTGTGGCGAAATTGGCCCAGAGGGCCGTCATCCAGAGGGGCGGCAGGCCTTCGCCCTCAATTCCGCCCGATCCTCCCCTCATGCCTTCGCCGAGGTTTTCAACCAGGCCGCCGGTAAAGCTAACCCAGCCACTGGCCAGCAGCAGGCTATCGAAGGTGAAACCGATCAGGGTCGCAAGGCCAATCAGGAGGGCCTCGGAGCCCAAGGGGCGAACCCGGCCGAGGTGCCAGGCCAGGACCAGGGCGACCACCCCCAGGCCCAGTTCCGGCCTGCCTTGCGCCGCCGTCAGTACCAGGGCCCACCAGCCGGCCTGGAAGGCGATCAGGTTCAGGACCCAGTTCGGCCTGTCCTGGTTCGGGACCGGCGGGTGGGGTTGGAGGCCAGCCTGCGTCATGTCACCTCCCTCCGCCGCTCGAAGAGGTAATGACTGACCCACCAGGTCTGGCCGCCGCCGTAGGCAAAGGTTTCGGCGACGGCGAGGAAAAAGAGGCGCCAGCGCTGGAACCAGAGTTGGGCCTGATCCTGGCCATAGGTGTCGGCGAGGATGGGCAGGATGGTGGCGCGGCGAAGGTCCATGTTGGACAACCAGGCATTTGAGGTCTTCGCGTAGTGCCGGCCAGACCAGCGCCACTGGTCGAGGAGGCGCAGGTGGTCCTGGAAACGCAGGGGCAGGGCGTCGCTGGGCATGATGCCGCCAGTGAAGAAGTGCCGGCTCATCCAGTCGTCTTCGCCACGATCCTCGAAGAAATAGGGCTGGTCGCGGTGACAGAAGATGTGCATGAAGAAGCGCCCGCCGGGACGCAGCCAGCCGTGAAGGCGCTGGAAGAGGGCGCGCCAGTTGCGCATGTGCTCGAACATCTCCACCGACACCACCCGATCAAAGCGGGCGTCGATGTCGAAATCGTTCATGTCGGCGGTGATGACCCTTAGATTAGTCAGCCCCCGCCCTGTGGCGATGGCCTCGATGTGCTGGCGCTGAGCCTGGGCATTGGAAACGGCGGTGACGCGGGCGCGGGGGTAATGTTCGGCCAGCCACAGGGACAGGCTGCCCCAACCGCAGCCGAGTTCCAGGATGTCCTGGCCATCGGCCACGCCGGCCCGCTCGCAGGTCAGGGTCAGGGCGGCCGACTCGGCCGCCGCCAGATCGGTCACCCCGTCCGGCCAGTGGCAACAACTGTATTTGCGGCGCGGGCCAAGGACCTGGTCAAAAAAGGCGGCGGGGACTTCGTAATGCTGGGCATTGGCCTGTTCCGGCCGGAGGGCGATGGGTGCCCTGGCCATGTCGGCGATAAAGGCCTGAAGACCCGCCATCGCCGCCTCGCAATCGGCCGCGGCGATATCCTCCAGGCGCCGCCGGCACAGATGCCGAACAGCCTGGCGGATCAGCAGGTCGGGAACCCGTCCCTGTTCCACCCAGTCGATGGCGAGGCTCTCGAGGGTGATCATCGCGGTTCTTTCGCCCCGAGGGCCAGGGCCCGCGCCAGGGTGGCGGGGCCATCGCTGGCAGCGGCCTCCCAGCCTTGCAGGTGCCTCTCGATCAGGCCATGCAGGAAGGCGATATGGGCCGCGCCATCGTTGAGGCAGGGGATGTACTGATAGGACTCGCCACCCGCCGCCAGGAAGTGGCCCCGGTTTTCCACGGCGATCTCCTCCAGGGTCTCCAGGCAGTCGGCGCTGAAGCCGGGGCAGATGACCTGCACTTGGTGTATGCCTTGAGCTGGCAGACTCTGCAGGGTCTCGTCGGTATAGGGCTTGAGCCAGGGCTGGCGTCCCAGGCGGCTCTGGAAGGTGACGCCATAATCCTTGGCGGAAAGCTCCAGGCTTTCGGCCAGGAGCCGGGCGGTCTTCTGACAGTGGCAGTAGTAGGGATCACCGGCATCGAAGTAGGCCTGGGGCAGGCCATGGAAGGACATCATTAACCGGTCCGGGCGGCCGTGGAGTTCCTGAAAGGCGCGCACCGAATCGGCGAGGGCCTGGATATAGCCAGGGTCGTCATGGTACTGATTGATGAAGCGCAGCTCAGGGATCCAGCGCCAGCGGCGTAACTCCGCGGTGACGGCGTCGAAGACGCTGGCGGTGGTGGTGGCCGAATATTGGGGGTAAAGGGGCAGCACCAGGATGCGCCGCGCCCCGGCTCGGCGCAGGGCCTCCAGGCCACTGGCGATGGAGGGGTCGCCGTAACGCATTGCCAGTTCCACCCGGGTCTCGGGGCCCAGGGCCTCGGCCAGGCGCCGGTGTTGGGCGCGGGAGATGGCCAGCAGGGGCGAGCCCTGCTCGCTCCAGACGCTGGCATAGGCGTGGGCCGAGCGCTGGGGGCGGGTGTTGAGGATGACGCCGTTCAGAATCAGCCACCAGAGGGGCCGAGGCATCTCCACCACCCGCGGATCCCAGAGGAATTCCTTCAGGTAGCGCCGTACCGAGGCCCGGTCCGGGGCGTCCGGCGTGCCGAGATTGGCCAGGAGGACGCCGGTGACGGCCGCCTGGCCGTGGACATAATCGGACTCGGAGAGATATTTCATTTCTGGTTTGGCCCCAGGGTTATTGATTGGGCCGCCGCCGCGCCCAGGCCGCGAACAGGGGATCGGATAGCTCGAGCTCACCGGCGCGGGCATCGTCTTCTGGGCGGGGCAGGCCACGGCGGCTAAAGGTATTGAAGTTGTCCAGACGTTCGTCGCTCATCAGGCTGGCGAGGACGTAACCCAGGCGCTCGAAGGGGTGGACCTCGGTCCAGACCTGGATAGCCTTGGTCGGAAACCAGCGATCGGAGAAGGCGATGATACAGACCCCCGCCGGCCTCAGCACCCGGGCGATTTCCGCCACGATCCGGCGTGGTTCGATAAGGTACTCGAAGGAGGCGGTGCAGACCACGGCATCGAAGCTGGCGTCCGCGAAGGGCAGGCTCGGCTCCAGGTTCAGATCCCGAATCACCCGCTCGTCCAGGCGCGGGTTGGCGTCCAGTTCCTCCGGGTTCATGCCCAGACCCGTGACCCGGCAGGAGGGGTCGATACGGTCGAGGTGGGACACCCAGCTCGACATGAGGTCGAGGACCTGGCTACCGGGTGGGATCATGCCTCCGTAGAGGGCCTCGACCTGGGCGCGGCAGTAGCGATCCAGGTGGTGGACCAGGCGCGGGCGCTCGTAGAAGACCTCGTCGCCCCGGGTGTCCAGGCGACCGAAGGCCTCGGGATACCAGAAATCGGTGGGGGTGTCCGGGTGGGGGAGCTGCATACCGGGTCCCTCTCCCACCGCGAGCATGGCGATATCGTTACTCATCCCGCCATGTTCCTCCCCCGATTGCCAAGTACCCAGGATACTTATGCCAAGGCGAAGGACTCCGAGCCGGAGGGGAAGCGCCGCCAGGGGATGACGGCTATCGGCATTGATACTCCCCTCCCGCAGACCCGTGATCCGCAGGGGCCGCCGGTCTTCCGAAAACAGCCCACGCTCACCCGCCATGAAGCCTCGGGGATAGAAACGCCCGAGGCGTGGCTCAAGGTCCCGGCGCAACATCTTGCGGGTGCGGAAGGAGGCGCGGGGGGCGGCGAAACGCTCGCCCTCCTGGTAGTCCGTCAGTACTCCTGGCGCGAAGACCTCCTCGACCCGTTCGCCAACGGCCTGTCCCAGTATCAGGCCATCCATGGCGCCAGGGAAAAGGTCCCTCCAGAGATTCGACTTGCGGATCACTCGACTGTCGCGGCAGGTTACGCCGTCGGCTTCGTACTGAATGTCCAGTTCCAGTTCCATCATGGCCCCCGTCTCGACCCGCTCGCGGGCGCGCTCGGGAATTTGGCTGCTTTCGAACTGGGGCAACTCAAGGTGGGGAATCCTGTTCATGGCGGCTACCTGTCACAAGTCGGGTTTGTACAAATTTTGATTAAGTATGGTATAACAAAAAAATAAGGTTTCGGCAAGCCCCCGACCTTCCTTGCCAGAAGAGGACGGGTGGCAGCCGATAAGGGCTGTTGGGGTCCAAGGGGTAAGAGGTAAAGCGGGAAAACTGGCCATGAGCGAAGACGCGACAAGGCAAGGCGGCGAGATGCGGCCGCCGCGGAATGGGCTCTATCCGATCCGGGCGGTCTCCCGTCTCACCGGCGTGTCGGCGGTGACCCTGAGGGCCTGGGAGCGGCGCTATGGCCTCATCGTCCCCAGCCGCACCGCCAAGGGCCATCGGCTTTATAGCGAGGCGGACGTGGCGCGCATCCGCCAGGTGTTGGCCCTTCTCAATCAGGGGGTCGGGGTGGGCCAGGCCGGGCCCCTCCTGGCGGGGACGGCCGATGTCAGGCTGGTCGCGGACCCACGGGCTCCGGCCCCTGTTTTGGGCCAGGCCAGTGATCCCTGGCCGGACTATGTGGAGCGCATGCTGGAGGGCGCGCGCCGTTTCGACGTCGTCGCCCTGGATATCATCTATAACGATGCCCTCTCTCTCTACCCCATCGACCTGGTGGCGAGCCGTCTCACCACCCCTGTGCTGGAGCTCCTCGGCGCCGAATGGCCCGACCAGGAGGCGTGCATTGCCCGGGAGCACTTCTTCTCCAATTTTCTGCGCAACAAGCTGGGAGCCCGCTTTCACTACTTGAACGGTTTTTCCCAGGGGCCGCGCCTGGTCGCCGCCTGCCCGTCCGGGGAACACCATGAACTGGGACTCATCCAGTTTGCCCTGGCCGCGGCTACCCAGGGCTATCGGCTGGTGATGCT
>JBFZDM010000217.1:0-14225 GCA_041307365.1 Chromatiaceae bacterium
GCCTTCTTCCGTCGGGGAACCTACCTCTGATTGATAAAAGACGGCATGGAGGGGATCCGTCATGGCAGTGGATTGGGCATGCATGGAGCCGCTCCACTGCTTGTATATCTCCTGGTGACAGTTCTTGCAGACCTCGGCGGAAACCTGATGGATGGGCTCGTTGGCAACGGCGCCACTGGCGCCGAGACCGAACAGGACGGCCAGGGCAGCGGGCTTCAAAGTCAATTTGGGATAGGGCATGGTCGTTTCTTTCCTCGTACTTCAGGGATGAAGGGACGGGCGTGGCCGTCCTGGTGACTATACTTGTCGCCAATGACCGTGGCGTCAACCAAGGAATTTGGTAAACTATTGATATTAATATATCATAAACCGCTAAAATACTAATTGACTTGCCCGCATAGCCTCCCCGAATCATAATTAAAAACCTAAGGCTTTCCTTCGCACCTGAGGCCTGAGATTAGGTGTGGCATGACATATTGTGCCACCCGCCAAGAAGTAAGAAGCCATCGGTTTATTTCATCTGAGGAGGAATCGCGGATGCCTAGTGTCCCCATTGGGCTGAGGGCCACCATTCGAATTGGCGCCGGGTTTTGTTTTTTATCGTTCACCGGGCCCCTGTTAGCGGCGAAGGTGACCCTGGATCCCGGACACTGGGGTAACCCCGCCGGCGAGGAATGCGTGAATTGCCATACCAAGTCCTCGGCGGGCCTGGCGATGGAATGGCGGGAGAGCGCCCACGCCAAGGCCGGGGTCAACTGTCTGGATTGTCACAAGGCCGATGTGGCGGACCCGGATGCCCTGAAGCACGAGGGACATGTCATCGCCACCATCGTCTCCCCCAAGGATTGCGGACGCTGTCATGAGGTCGAGTTGCGGGAGCAGCAGGGCTCGGTTCATGCCGAGGCCTATAGCCTTATCAAGGATCGCATCCCGGCCATGGTCGACAATCTGACCGGGCCGGCTGTACAGGCCGCCGGCTGCGACCAGTGCCATGGCTCCAGGGTCAAGGTGAAAGGGGACGGGACCCTGGACCCGGAGACCTGGCCCAATTCGGGCATCGGCCGGATCAATCCGGACGGCTCCAAGGGTTCCTGCTCGTCCTGTCACGGCCGTCACCTGTTTTCCAAGGCCCAGGCCCGGGAGCCGGAGGCCTGCGCCCGCTGCCATTCCGGACCCGATTCGCCAGACAAGGAGATCTTCGAGGCCTCCAAGCATGGCATGATTTACGCGTCCCAGCGGCATCGCATGAACCTGGACTCGCCGCAGTGGGTCGCCGGTAAGGACTATACGGCGGCACCCACCTGCGCCACCTGCCACATGGGCGCCGCTGGCAAGCTGCCCTCGACCCATGACGTGGGCATGCGCAATGCCTGGGCCCTCAATTCACCCGTGTCCCAGCGCCAGTTTCTGGTACTCCTGGAGGACGGCGGCAAGCTGGAGATCCCCGCCGGTTCGCCTGTTCCCAAGCGCGGGGAAGAGATCGAGAAGCTGGATGGCACCTTCACTAAGGTCAAGTCGGTGGTCACGCCGGAGCGCCGCCGCGAGGCCATGACCCTGGTGTGCCTGGAGTGTCATGGCAAGCCCTTCACCCAGGGCTTCATGAAGCAATTTGACAACCTGGTGGAACTCTTCAATACCAAGTTTGCCGAGCCGGCGCGGGCCATCATGGACGAGCTTTACAGAGGGGACTACCTGACCCCCTTGCCCTTCGACGAGCCCATCGAGTTCACTTATTGGGAACTCTGGCACGACGAGGGCGCCCGCGCCCGCCATGGCGCCTCCATGGCCAGTCCCAACCATGCCTGGTGGGAGGGCATGTATCTGGTAGGTCGCAATTTCTACGGCAAGTTCCTGCCGCAGGTCCGCGAGGAGGCGGGGGCCGAGGCCCAGGCCATCATCGACCGTCATCTGACGGATGAGGCGGGGCATGGCTGGCTGGCCAATCCCGGCCAGCATAATCCAATCCTGGGCTATGGCCAGCGGGAGGGGGGTGATGGCTAGGTTTCTCTCGGCGATACCCATCACCCGTCCCGTTCTCATCGCACTGATCATCGGCGGTCTGGGCGGGGTACTCTTCATGGTCTTCTTGCTGGAGTTCGACCGCTATTCCAGCACCAATGCTTTCTGTACGACCTGCCATTCCATGACCTACCCCGCGGAGGAATACCAGAAGTCAGTCCACTACAATCCTGTCTCCGGGGTGCGGGCGGAATGCGGCCATTGTCACGTCTCCGAGGGGGTTTTCGCTGCAACCTGGGACCACATCAAAGGTGGCAAGGACTTGTGGAAGCAACTCTTCGGCGCTGATTTCGATGATCCGGTCGTCAGCGCCTTGCATCTGCCGGACGCCGCGTTTGCCACGCGGGAATGGTTCAAGGAAACGGGTTCCGCCACCTGCCAGCGCTGCCATGTCCTGGAGGCCATCCAGGGCAAGCGGGCTGACACGGCGGCCATTCATCGGGAGGAAACCCAGGGAAAAAGCTGCATCGAGTGCCATGAAAACCTGGTCCACCGGCATGTCCCCAGCGAGGAGACCTTCAAGCGCGAGGCCTGGAACCGGATGGTCGAGGAGGAATTCGGTCTGGAGCCGGGGGCGGCGGAGCGGATACTGGCCAAATAGGCGGGATTGGCCCAGAGGAGGGGAGTCTGGGCAAAGGCAGGTCCCACATACCCCAACGCTTGGGCGAGGGGCCGATGGGGCCATGCCCCCCGGCGGGTTCCAGCTCCGCCGGGGGCTACAACATGAGATTTACTGGGGCTAGGGTTTTCCCGCCCTTTACTTCCGGCATTCGGCCAAGCGTTCGGCGCTACCGGGCAGGAGGGCGGCGATGAAGGCGATGACCAGGATGGCGACGGCCGCCAGCCCCGCGAAGAGGGCCAGGCCCATGACAGGGGCGGGGAAGGCGAACATCCGCGCGGCGGATTCCAGCACCAGACCAGCGATGAGAAGAAATGCGGAGAGGAAGACGGCGCCGCGCAAGCGTTGACAATTGAGCATGTCGGTCTCCAATCGTTAGTAGATAAGAGAATACTAATACTCTAATACGCGCTTGGCAAGGAAGAAGTGACAGAAAAAATGTGGCGGCGCCTAACCCTTACCGTACCGGCGCCGCCAGAGCGGGGTCAAAGGGTTACTTGGCCTCGGGCGCGGTCTCGGGAGGCGACTGCTTGATGAGCTCCGGATTCAGGTCGAGCTTGGCCTTTTCCTGAAGACTGCCGACATACTTGGCCAGGGCCTCGCGCTGGAGGGCGGCCATGAGTTCGGGCTTGACGCTTTCCAAGGTCGGCGGCTCGACCTTGCGGGTTTCCTCCAGCAGGATGACGTGCCAGCCGAACTGGGTCTGTACCGGGGTTTTGGTGTAAGCGCCGGGCTTCATGGTCACGATGACTTCGGAGAAGGCGGGGACCATCTGTTCCGCATCGAACCAGCCCAAGTCGCCTCCATTCTTGCCGGTGGGGCCGGTGGAATTGGCCTTGGCCAGTTCGACGAAGTCCTTGCCGCCATCCAGCTCCTTAATCAGCTTCTTGGCCTCCTCTTCCCCCTTTACCAGGATGTGGCGGGCCTTATATTCCAGCCGATCGGTTTTGCCGATCTTCTCTTCGTAGAGTTTTTGCAACTCCTCCTCCGAGGGCTGGATGGAGCCCGCCTTGTCCTCAAGGGCGAGGCGGGAGAGGAGCTGCATCTTTTGCAGTTCCAGGGCATAGTCGACCCCGGGTTGCTTTTCGAGGCCCTTGGTCTTGGCGTCCTGGGCGGTGACGACGATGCTGACGAATTCGTTGAAGACCAGGTTCTGGAATTCGGGAGTGTTCTCGCCACGGGCGGCGCGCAGGCGCTCGCCGTAGAAGAGACGGAAGAGGCCCAGGGAGAACTCCTGGCCATTGATGGTGGCGATGGCCGTGGTATCTGGCGGCTCCGCCACCGGGGCGGCGGTCTCCTCGGCGGCGGAGACGGTGCCGGCGGTCAGCAAGGCGGCCAGGCAGGCGGCGTGAAGTAGGCGCTTGTTCATGGGTTTGGTGGGCTCCGTGAAGCGGTGGTTAAGGGGAAAGGATAGGGTCCGCGTCAGGACGGAAAGACCTTGCGGAAGGGTTTGACCTGGACATCCCCATAGACGCCGGCAAGGGCGTAGGGGTCTTCCGCCGCCCAGGCCCGGGCGGATTCGAGGTCCGAAAATTCGGCGACGATGAGGGAGCCACTGAAGCCGGCCTCGCCGGGATCCTCGCAGTCGATGGCGGGATGTGGGCCGGCTAGGACGAGGAGGCCCAGGTCCTGCAAGGCCCGCAGCCGCTCTAGGTGAGACGGGCGGACGGACAGGCGGTCCTTGAGGCTGCCAGGCTTGTCGGTGGCGATGATGGCGTAGAGCATGGCAATCAGGTCTCGGCGATCTCTTCCGGTTGGCGGATATGGCGGGCGAGATAGATACCCTGGGCAACCACGAAGACGAGGGTCAGCCCCAAGAGGCCGAACAGCTTGAAGTTGACCCAGGTTTCTTCCCGCGCTTGGGCGTCCTGGCACTGGGAGAGCAGGCCGCCACTGAACTGGTTGGCGCAGGTGGCGAGGTCGATCTCCCCGAGGCCGGTGGCGACCAGCAGGGCCTGATGGGCGGCATGGAATCCGCTGTAGTCATAGACCACGTAAAGGTTAGCGGCTCCGGAAAGGAAGAAGAAAGCCACCCAGAGCAGGTTCAGGCGTGGCCATATCGCGGCCGGGAGGCTGATGGCCTGGGACATCATTCGTTCGATCAAAGGCTTGCCACCGATGAAGTGGCTGCCGAGAAAGACTGCCGCGAACAACCAGTTAACGATGGTCGGCTTCCACATGACGAAAATGGGGTCCCGTAGGGCGATGGTCATGCCACCAAAGACTACCAGGAGACCCAGGGTCACCAAGTGCATCTTCTCGACATGGTGTCGGCGCCACCAGAACCAGCCCACCTGCGCTGCCGAGGCGGCGATGGCCACGCCAGTGGCCACATAGATGCCGGCCAGCTTGTAGGCAATGAAAAACAAGAGGATGGGGAAGAAATCGATCAGGAGTTTCATGGGTGCTCGAAGGGTGAGGGGCCGTATCGGGCCGGCGTGTTCAGTGTAGCAGCCGGCGCTCGCACCATTGGGCGTACCAGGCTTCCATGACGGCTCGAACGGGCGTTGGATAATTCAGGGCTTCCATTTGTTCCATGCCCTCGCGAAAGAATTCCGACGCCTTCTGGGGGAGATATTCCGTCAGGGCCTCGAAGGCCTCCTTCATCAGGGCGGGTTGGTGGCTGCGAGTCGCCACAATGGCCCGATTGATGAGAAAGACCCGCCAAGGGCTGGTGGGATCAAGATGCCCCGTTTCCTGGTTGACGGCCGGGCTTAGGGCGGCGCCGATCTCGCGCAGCAGGCCATGGAGTTCCGCCAGCTCCTGGGGCTGCTCAAGGCGGTTGGCCAGGGCCGCGGCCGCGTTGACCACAGTCGCAAGGGACAGGATCTCGCCCTCATGGCGGGCGATCCAGACGGCCAGGGGAAAGGCCAACTCTTCTAAATCGCGAGCCAAGTGGGGTTGGCGCAGGCGCCCGGCGAGGGCCGCAAGGCGGACGAGGAGATCAATGGCCTGGTCGCCCTGGGCCGTGATGTCCTGGCCCAGCGCAGTCTGATAGTTGGCGGTGAAGATCTGGGCTTCCGCCCGCGCCTGGTGCTGGCGCAAGTCATCCAGCCGCTCGCGCAGGGCCACCACCAGGGGGCTCGGATCCAGGTTTGGATCGCGGAGAATATCTTCCTCCGCTTCCCCAAGGCGATCAGCGAGCTCTTCCAACTCGTCTTCAATAGCGGCGATGTCAATAGCAGGGATCATGGCCCGGGGATTCTACCAGTCCATCGGTTTTACGTCTGCATGGATAAGGGATGCCCCTGCTTGTCGGTCTCGGACGCAGGGCTGGTGCTGCCCTCGCCCCTTCAATGGGGTACCATGCCCCCATGGGCAGCCACCACGATCTCCACACCCATTCCACCGCCTCCGATGGCACCTTGAGACCCTCGGAGTTGGTGGCGCGCGCGGCCCGGGCTGGGGTCCAGGTCATGGCCCTGACGGATCACGACACACTCAACGGCATTGCCGAGGCCAAGGTCGCCGCCGCCGAACAGGGCCTGACCCTGATACCTGGCGTGGAGATCTCGGTCAATTGGGGGGGGCGCGTCATCCATATCCTGGGATTGGGCCTGGACCCGGCGGCGCTGGAATTGAATAACGGCCTTGAGCGCCTGCGAGACTATCGTGGCTGGCGGGCGAAGGAGATCGGCCGGCGCCTGGCGGTCAAGGGTATCGAGGGGGCCTACGAGGGCGCCCTGGCCTTGTCCGGCGACGAGGAGTTCGTTGGCCGTACCCATTTCGCCCGCCTCCTCGTCCAGCGTGGTTACGCTGCGACGGTCCGCGACGTTTTCAAGCGCTACCTGGTCAAGGGCAAGCCGGGCCATGTCAGCGGCGAATGGGCCTCCCTGGAAGAGGCCTTGGTCTGGATCCTAGATGCCGGTGGCCAGGCGGTTATCGCCCACCCGGCGCGTTACAGCTTCACCGGGTTCAAAATGCGGCGCCTGATGGGTGAGTTCCGCGAGTTGGGGGGTGTCGCCATCGAGGTGGTTTCCGGCAGCCATAGCCGTGACGAGGCCTATCTCTACGCTCAGCGTGCTCGGGAGTCGTCCCTGCTTGCCTCAGCCGGCAGCGATTATCATGGCCCCGAGCACCCCTACCTCGAACTGGGCCGCCTGCCCAAGCTGCCGCCCGGCTGCACGCCAATCTGGGCGGATTGGTGAGATTGCCGACCCCCGGGCCAGCAGGGTGCATTTTCACATTGGCCAGAGAGCAACCGGTCCATGGCACAATTTTTTGATATCCATCCCGACAACCCCCAGCCTCGGCTGATCCGCCGAGCGGTGGACATCCTGCTGCAAGGGGGCATCATCGTCTATCCCACGGATTCTTCTTACGCCCTGGGTTGCCAGATCGGCGAGAAGGAGGCCATGGAGCGTATTCGCCGCCTCCGCGACCTGGACGACAAGCACAACTTTACCCTCGTCTGCCGTGATCTCTCCGAGATCACGACCTACGCCAAGATCGACAATCAGGCCTTTCGCCTGCTCAAGAGCATGACCCCAGGGGCTTATACCTTTATCTTTGAAGGCACCAAGCAGGTGCCGCGCCGCCTCATGCACCCCAGGCGCAAGACCATCGGCATCCGGGTGCCGGACAACGCCATTTGCCGCGAACTTCTGGGTATCCTGGACCAGCCCATCCTCAGTACCACCCTCATCCTGCCTGGCGATGACCTGCCCCTTACGGACCCCTACGAAATGCGCGGCCTCCTTGATCACCAAGTCGATCTCATCATCGACGGTGGTTTCTGCGGTCTGGAAGCCACGACCGTGGTCGATATGACAGCGGAGACCCCGCTGGTGACGCGGACCGGCAAGGGCGATCCCTCCCTCTTCGAGGAATAGGTCAGGCCGGCGCTGGACTCGCCCTCGGATGAGTCGGCGACCGGTGTGGTTTGGGTTGCTAATCAGTAATCCATAATATTAGAATCCATCCACCATCTCTTCATCGATCCCCGCAGGTCCCCCCATGCAGGAGCCCATTCCCGATCGCGCCATTGGCCGCGCCGAGGTCAAGGAGACGACCTGTTACATGTGCGCTTGCCGCTGCGGCATTCGCGTCCATCTGCGTGACGGCGAGGTGCGCTACATCGAGGGCAACCCGACCCACCCCCTGAATCACGGCGTCATCTGCGCCAAGGGGTCCTCGGGGATCATGAAACAGTATTCCCCGGCGCGGCTGACCCAGCCCTTGCAGCGGCGGGCCGGGGCCGAGCGGGGGACCTCCGACTTCGAGGCCATCACCTGGCCGCGGGCCTTCGAGCTGCTGACGGAGCGCCTGGCGCCGTTGCGCGCCACGGACCCCAAGCGCTTCGCCCTCTTCACCGGCCGCGACCAGATGCAGGCCCTCACCGGGCTCTTCGCCAAGCAGTTCGGCACCCCCAACTATGCCGCCCACGGCGGCTTCTGCTCGGTCAACCTGGCGGCGGGGCTCATCTACACCATTGGCGGCTCCTTCTGGGAGTTCGGCGGCCCCGACCTGGACCGCGCCAAGCTCTTCGTCATGATCGGCACGGCGGAGGATCACCACTCCAACCCCCTCAAGATCGCCATCGGCAAGTTCAAGCGCAAGGGCGGCAAGTTCATCAGCATCAACCCCATCCGCACCGGCTACTCGGCGGTGGCGGACGAGTGGGTGCCGATCAAGCCCGGCACCGACGGCGCCCTGCTGCTGGCCATCATTCACGAGATTCTCAAGCTCGGTCTCTACGACCGGGACTTTCTGGTGCAATACACCAACGCCGCCGAACTGGTGGTGGACGACCCCCGGCGGGACGATCACGGCCTCTTCCACCGCGCCGAGATGCGCGTCGAGGAGGGCTGCTTCGACCCCGAGAACAAGCTGTGGTGGGACCCCGAGATCGGCCCCATCGGCACCCATACCCCCGGGGCCGAGCCGCGCCTGCTGGGGCGCTTCACCCTTGAGGACGGCACCCCGGTCAAGCCGGCCTTCCAGTTGCTCCTGGAGCGGGTGGAGGACTACACCCCCGAGTGGGCGGCGGGCATCACCGGCATCCCGGTGGCCACCATCCGTCGGCTGGCCCACGAGATGGGCGTGACGGCGCGGGACCAGCGCATCGAGCTGCCCATCCCCTGGACCGACTGCTGGGACAACGAGCACCCCTCGGTGACCGGCAACCCGGTGGCCTTCCACGCCATGCGCGGCCTGGCGGCCCACTCCAACGGCTTCCAGACCATCCGCGCCCTGGGCATCCTCATGACCATCCTCGGCACCATCGACCGGCCGGGGGGCTTTCGCCACCGGGCGCCCTTCCCGCGCCCCATCCCGCCCTGTCCCAAGCCCCCCAATGGTCCGGAGCGGGTCCAGCCCGACACCCCCCTGGACGGCATGCCCCTGGGCTGGCCGGCCAAGCCCGAGGACCTTTTCGTCGACGAGGCGGGGGAACCCTTGCGCATCGACAAGGCCTTCTCCTGGGAACACCCCCTGGCGGTGCATGGGCTCATGCACAACGTCATCACCAACGCCTGGCGCGGCGACCCCTATCCCCTCGACACCCTCTTTTTCTTCATGGCCAACATGGCCTGGAACTCCTCCATGCACACCGAGGAGGTCCGCCGCATGCTCGTCGACAAGGACGAGACCGGCGGCTACAAGATCCCCTTCCTGGTGGTGTGCGACACCTTCGCCTCCGAGACCGTGGCCTTCGCCGACCTGGTGCTGCCGGATACCAGCTACCTGGAGCGCCACGACGTGCTGTCCATGCTCGACCGGCCCATCTCCGAGTACGACGGCCCGGTGGACGCGGTGCGCATCCCGGTGCTGCCGCCCAAGGGCGAATGCAAGCCCTTCCAGGAGGTGCTGATCGAGCTGGGGTCCCGGCTCAAGCTGCCGGCCTTCGTCACCGAGACCGGCGAACGGCGCTACCGCGACTACCCCGACTTCATCATCAACTACGAGACCTCGCCGGGCTCCGGCATCGGCTTCCTCGCCGGCTGGCGGGGCAAGGGCGGCGAGAAGTTCCTCAAGGGCGAGCCCAATCCCCGCCAGTGGGAGATGTACGCCAAGAACGGCTGCGTCTATCACCACGCCCTGCCCAAGTCCTACCAGTACATGCGCAACTGGAACAAGGGCTATCTGCACTGGGCGCGCGCCCATGGCCTGACCCGCTACGCCGAGCCCATCGGGCTCAACCTCTATTCGGAAATCCTGCAACGCTTCCGCCTGGCGGCCCAGGGCAAGTGGCCCGGGCGCCAGCCGCCAGCGCGCCTGGCGCGGCGGGTGGAGACCTACTGCGACCCGCTGCCCTTCTATTACGAGCCCCTGGAATCACGGCTGGTGGATACCCAGAGCTATCCCCTCAATGCCCTCACCCAGCGGCCCATGGCCATGTACCACTCCTGGGACAGCCAGAACGCCTGGCTGCGGCAGATTCACAGCCACAACGCCCTCTTCGTCAATCCCCGGGTCGGCATCGCCAACGGCTTCGACGACGGCGACTGGGTGTGGCTGGAGTCACCCCACGGCAAGGTGCGTTGCCAGTGCCGCTTCTCCGAGGCGGTGGAGCCGGGCACCGTGTGGACCTGGAACGCCATCGGCAAGGCCGCCGGGGCTTGGGGGTTGGCGCCGGACGCGGACGAGTCGCGCCTGGGCTTTCTGCTCAATCACGTCATCAGCGAGGAACTGCCGCCGACGGAGTGCGGGGACCATGTGTCCAACTCGGACCCGGTGACGGGGCAGGCGGCCTGGTTCGACGTACGGGTGCGGGTGAGCAAGGCCGATGCCCGCGAGCCGGCCATGACCCAGCCCCAGTTCGCCCCCCAGCGGCGGCTGCCGGGGCAGGAAAAGCCACGGGGGCGCTGGCAGGCCTACGTGGCCGGGCGTTTCGGGTTTAAATAAGGGAGCCGTTAGCATGACCCAGCTCGCCCTCGTCATCGACCTCAATGTCTGCGTCGGCTGCCATGCCTGCGTCACCTCCTGCAAGCAGTGGAACACCTCCGGCTGGGCCGGTCCCCTGGCGGACCACAATCCCTATGGCGCCGGACCCACCGGCACCTTCTTCAACCGGGTCCAGACCTTCGAGATCGGCCGCTTCCCCGCCACCGAGACCCTGCACTTCCCCAAGAGCTGCCTGCACTGCGAGGAACCGCCCTGCGTGCCGGTGTGCCCCACCGGCGCCTCCTACAAGCGCCCGGACAATGGCGTGGTGCTGGTGGACTACGACAAGTGCATCGGCTGCAAGTACTGCGCCTGGTCCTGTCCCTACGGGGCGCGGGAGTACGACGAGCTGCAGCGGGTGATGAAGAAGTGCACCCTGTGCCTCGACCGCATCCTGGACCAGACCCTGCCGGAGCGGGAGCGCCAGCCGGCCTGCGTCCTGGCCTGTCCCACCAGCGCCCGCCTGTTCGGCGACGTCCATGACCCGGACTCCGAGGTCTCCATCGCCATCCGCGAGCGCGGCGGCTATGCCCTGATGCCGGAGTGGGGCACCCAGCCGGCCAATCACTATCTGCCCCGGCGCAAGGCGCGGCTGCACATCGATCCGGACGAGCTCAAGCGCGTCGATAACCCCTTGCGCCGCGAGGACCTCACCACCTACACGGGCGAGGAGGCGGTGGACGACGTGGCCTGGTAGGCCCGCGCCGGTCCGCTCCCAGGTCCTTACCCCCGGTTCCCACCCCACCCGGTACCCGAGCCATGCATCCCGCCTTCTCCGTCCTCTTCCTCACCACCCTCATCGGCGCCGGCCAGGGGCTGTTCCTGGCCCTCTACACGGGGCAGCTCTATGCCCTGGCCCAGTTACTGCCGGCCCAGGGCTCAGGCTTTTATGTCGGCGGCAGTGTCATCGCCCTGGGGTTGCTGGTGCTGGGGCTGGTGGCCTCCTTCGTCCACCTGGGCCGGCCCGAGCGGGCCTGGCGGGCGGCGGCCAAGTGGCGGACCTCCTGGCTGGCGCGGGAGGTGCTGGTGCTGCCGGCGGTGATGGGGCTGGTGGCCCTCTATGGCCTGGCCCATGCCCTGGAGCTGACCCAGAGGCCCTTCCTGACCATCGCCGGCATCCTGCCGGTGGACGCCACCCTGGTCATCGGCCTGCTCGGCACCCTGGCGGCCTTCGCCCTCTATGGGGCCACCGCCATGATCTACGCCAGCGTGCGCTTCCTGCCCGAGTGGCACAGCCCGCTGACGGTGGTCAATTTCACCCTGCTGGGGCTGGCTTCGGGCTTCATGCTGGCCGCCGCCCATGCCGCCTGGCAGGGGGCGCCCCTGGTGGGCTTCTACGGTTTCTGGGCCGTGGTCGCCACGGCCCTGGGTCTGGTGTCGCGGGGGGCGAGCCTGCTGCGCCTCGGCCGTATCAAGCCCAAGAGCAGCCCGCAGACGGCCATCGGTGTGCGCCATCAGGCGCTGGTGCAGATCGCCCAGGGCGCCACCGGCGGCAGCTTCAACACCCGGGAGTTCCGCCATGGCCGCTCCCCGGCTACCCTGCGC
This sequence comes from Chromatiaceae bacterium, assembly GCA_041307365.1. Classification (GTDB taxonomy): domain Bacteria; phylum Pseudomonadota; class Gammaproteobacteria; order Chromatiales; family Chromatiaceae; genus M0108. The sequence continues at coordinate 12,068 of JBFZDM010000217.1, forward strand.
CGCGTCCGGGCCCTGTTTCTGCTGCTGGTCTTCCCGGTGCCCGTCATCCTCCTCCTGATCGGCCATGGCCTGGAGTCGCGCCTGCTGCCCCTCGTCGCCTGGGCCGTCCAGTACCTGGGCCTGCTGGCGGAACGCTGGTCCTTCTTCGCCGAGGCCCGGCATCCGCAGAATCTGTATTACCAGGGGGTGGCGTGAGGGGAGGGCCAGCCTGCTATTATTCAAGCATTGCATCAGCTACCGCCGCGCGAGCCCTTGGTATGTCCACCGCCGCCTCCTTGCCCATCGAAGAGCAGATTGTTGCTACCCTCCGCCAGTTGCCGCCGGCTAGTCGGGCCGAGGTGCTGGATTTTGCGCAATTCCTGAGCCAGCGCCAGCAGCTGGCGCCGGGGCTCCGCCCCTTTGGCCTGTGCGCCGGGGAATTCGTGGTGCCCCAGGATTTCGACGCTCCCTTGCCCGAGGCGGAACTGCGGCTGTTCGAGTCATGAGGCTCCTGCTGGATACCCACATCTTTCTCTGGTACCTGGCCGGCGATGCCGCCCTCCGCGTCGAGACGCGTGATCGGCTGCGCGATCCGGTGAATCAGGTTTTTCTGAGTCCCGTCTCCCTCTGGGAGGCCCTGGTCAAGAACCAGTTGGGGAAGTTGCCCTTGCCCGACGAGCCAGGTTTATATCTGTGCCGGCAACGGGTTCGCCATGGCATTAGCTCACTTGACTTGGACGAGGCGAGTGTCCGGCAACTGGTGAGCCTGCCCCGCCTCCACCGTGATCCCTTCGATCGTCTGCTGATCTGCCAGGCGCTTTGTCACGGCATGACCCTCGTAACTGTTGATGAACTGATCCGGGCGTACCCGGTAGAGACGATCGGATTTTAGTCACAATGGCCAGTCCTTTTAAGGTCATGTTGACCTTGGCTGGTAGCCAGGGCGTAAGAGGACGGTCGAGATAGGCGACTGCTCAAGCGGGAGCTGGCCTTGATCGGGGTGGCGACAGGGCCTTCAGCCTGAGCCTATCGGGGTACTGACGGGGGTCCAGCATCGGGCGGGGCTTGCCGATCTTTCCAGCGCTGTGATTCATCCGGGTACCTCGGCCTGGTCGTGGGACTCCTACCTCCTTGGTTGCTCCGGACGGCCGGTGGCGGGGTTCTGGCGGTCGAGGCTGGCTTAGGGGGTCTGCCGGTCCGCAGCATCTAGGCGGTCGAGGATGGCCAGGGCCTGGGTGACATCTCCGCTGGCGGCCAGGGCGCGGAAGTGGTTTTCCGTGTCCCAGGCGGCCAGGGCCTGGGCACTCAATTCTTCGATAAGCTTGTTCATGCTCAGTCCCCGGTGGTGGGCCAGGGTCTTGAGACGAGCGGTCGTGTCGTCCGGCAAGCGGATGGTCAGGGTGCTCATGGGTAGTCCCTCAGCAATTGGGCTGGCGTCAGAATCCGCAGGTGACCGAGGCGTAAGTCGCCTCCACGCAAGTCTCTGACATTGTGGGTGACAATGGCCCTGGCGCCGCCCGCGATGGCCAGTTCTATCAAATGGTTATCGCCTTCATCAGGCAGGTTGGGCCGCCAGCCGTAATAGACCCTGACCCATCTAGCCCGGCTGGCCAGCGCGGCCAGGACCTGCAACCGTTCGGTGGCGGTGGTCTGGTCATCCCAAAGGGGGCGTGACAGCACCTCCTGGTACTCCAGCCAGAGGGCATTGCCAAACAGGGGCTCGTAACGACCCACCAAGGCCCCGCGCACCACCGCGCGCGCGGCTCCCCCGGCGGAACGGAGGGCGGCGACAATGAGGTTGGTGTCGATGACGATAGGGATCATGATGAAAGCATATATGCTGTCAGACGGTGTGACAAGCCGCGCTCAGGGGCGGCTAGGCGCCGCGCCGGTGGGGGCGGCGGGGTGAAGTCGAGCGGGTAGGTCTGGGGGTGACAGGATGCGGGTCGACAGGAGGCAGTGCATCGGGTCAGGCGGTGAGGTTGCGCCCGGGGCCGCGCAGCACGCTGGCTGGCAACCGGCGCTGTGATTCAACCCGGGTCCTCCCGGCCTGGCCCCAGGGACTCCTACCTCCTTGATGGACTTCGGCTACATCCGAAGGGCGTCCCCCTAGGGTCGGAACGGGGGTGGGTTACTTGGCTCCTACTCTATTACCAGCGCCTGGCGAAGCGGAGGGAGC
>JBFZDM010000265.1:0-3638 GCA_041307365.1 Chromatiaceae bacterium
ATCCCGCCCCCAACCCCCAAAACGGGGACAGACCACGTTTTCTGCCGGTTTCCCCCAGTCAACCTTGCCTGATGATACACGCGCAAGCCATGGCGTTGATCAAAAAAAGGGGTCAGTACCCTTTTTCAGATGGGAGCGGGGCATCACCTCTCTCTATGACCTCAACTACAGGGTTTTGCTTTCAATAAGGTGGCTTTATCCCGCCCCAAAGGGCGATCGGCCCGTGGTCCGAACCACAGGCTGTCAGACGCCTTCGCCTACAGTCGGAGGTTTAGAGACTGCCGAGGAAGTCATAACTGATTTTCCAGCGGATTTTTGCCAAGGATTGGGCTGGATCCGGATACCGGATTTACCGCCAACGACCTCACTAGGCTACCTGCAAATCATATAGTTAGTTTCTAGACAGCTTCTTAGTCCCCCGATCTCCAACCCACCAGCTTTCCGCAGGTGGTTGTTGGGTTTTCTGGGTGTAGGTATCTTAAGGATCTGGGCAGGCGCTTTTGGAGGGAGGTTCCTTAAAAAAGGGTACTGACCCCTTTTTTCGGAGGGTTCGTGATTGATTCGGTTCTTTGGAACGGCCTGTCTGCGCGGCCACAGCCGAACCGGTTTCGATTACCGCATCGCGGGCCATGATCTGTGGGCGGACGTCCCCTTGTCGCTGCTGTCGGAATACGCCCGCGGGCCGACACGGACCGCGCCGCGGCCGGAGCCCATGCCATCGGCTGACCCGGATGCCCTGGTGGCACCGGATGCCCCGCTTGCCCAGGATGCGCCGGATTTTCCGGATGCCCCGGCCAGGGCGGTCAGCGGCTGGTTGGCCGGCCAGACACGGCGGGTGGTCTGCCGGGCGGGGCCGGCGGGCTATGAGCTGGAGATCGCCGCTCTGGCCAGTTTTCTGGTGTCGCCGGGGGGCGAGCGGATCCATTGCACGGGTGTCGCGCCGCGCGTCGCGCCGGCGCTGGTGGAGGAGGCCCTGCTGGGTCCGCCTATCACACTGGCGCTGGCGCTGCGTGGGGTCTGGTGCCTGCATGCCAGCGCGGTCCTCCGGCAGGGCAGGGCCATCCTGTTTCTGGGTGCCTCGGGTCAGGGTAAGTCCACCCTGGCCGCCCACTGTCGCGCGGCCCCAGACGCCGGCTATCGGCGTATCGGCGACGATATCCTGCCCTGTACTCTGGTCGCGGGCAGGCCCCGCGCCAGGCCGCATTTCCCGCAGTTGAAGCTGGCGCTGGCGGATCGGTACCCCTTGGCCGCCGATGAGAATATTCCCCTCGATGGACTCATCGTCCTTGCCCCTACCCAGGAGCTGCGGGCGGTCGTCCTCGAGCCCATGCCTCTGGCGGCGGCGCTGAAGGCCCTGGCCGAGCAGACGGTGGCCGTCACCCTGTTCGACCGCTCCCTGCGCCAGGCGCATCTGCGGTTCATGGCGGCGCTCGTGGGGCAGGTGCCCGTGCAGCGACTGCATTACCCACACGACTACGCCCGCTTGCCCCAAGTCTTCGATCAGCTCACGAAGGGGTCGATACCCTTTTTAGACAAGCAGATAAGGGAGTTACCCCCGATCCGCCCTTTTTCCGCGGAGAATGATGGCAGGTGACTCGGCGGGTCGAAAAGGGTACCGACCCCTTTGACCCCCTTATCTCATTTTGCGGAGGGCCTTGGCGGCGCGGTGGAGGTAGGCGAAGGCTAGTTGCCAGGGGGTGTTCGCCCCGAAGCGTTGCCGCATGTAGGCGGCATCGGGAAAGAGGTGCTCGCGGACGAACCCCAGACGCTCCGGCCAGGTGGGCAGGGACATGAGATCGGCGAGTTTGCGGCGCATGCCGGGGCGTTTCAGGGCCATTTGTCCGAGGGGGCCGCTTGGCGTTCCCGCGGAAAGGCGGAGGGTAACCTCGGGCGGCAGCCGTGTCCCGAGGATGGCGGAAACGTCCTGAAGCCCGTCGCGGCAGATGGGTTGGAGGCCGAGCCGGCTGACCTCCGCTGTGAAGGCGTCCCAGGCTTGGGCATCGAACGAACGGCACAGCAGGTGGATGTCATACAGCCAGATCAGGCGATCCGGGTCCCCTTCGCCCAGGTGCCAGGCGCGATGGAAGAGGGCATGGATGAGGGCGTGCCGCGGGCTGAGGGTGGCCGCGTGCGGACCCAGGGCGGGCACCGCGCGGCGCTCGGCCCAGAGGGGCGCCATCTGGAGCTTGCGTCCGAAGAGATTGGAGTTGCTCAGGCGCCAATGGATGTCCAGGGTACCGCCAGTCGGTCCTGGCTTGGAGCAGGCAAACTGATGGCTGACGAAGCGGCCCTGGATGCCTAGCGCTTTTTCATATCCCTGCTGCTCCAGAAGCTGGTGAACGCGGTCGGCCGTCTCCCGATCCGCGACCAGCAGGTCCGTGTCCCCGCGCGGCCGGTGGTGGGGCGCCGGATAGAGCAGGTGGGCGAGGCCGGCACCCTTGAGGAGCAGAAAGTCGATGCCCGCGCCGGCGATGGCGTCCAAGGCGTCGGTGAGGCTTGTCCGGGAAGCGATGTCCCAGGCGATAGCCTGCTTGGTGGCACGGTATAGCCCCTGCTGAAAGGGCCTTGGCAGAGCATCCCAGCAGGGAAGCGTCCGCAGGCGATGGAAAATGACCACCGCGACTCCTTCGGCGCCGGCCGCCGCCAACAGGGCCGCGATGGCCTGTTCCGTATCTGCCGCCCGATCTGCCGCCCGATCTGCTGTCTGGTCTGGCGGCCAGTCTGGCGGCCAGGCGGGGGACCCGGTGAGGGCGGCGATCAGCCAGGAGCGTAGCTGCGGTTGGGGCAGGGCGGGGCGCGACATCGTGGCGGCTATGAGGCCGTGGCGAACCGTCGCCGGTCGGCCGCCTTTAGCGCCAGGAAGCGACGAAGGCGATGCCTCGCTCCCGGCGGGGGGATCTCCACCCGGTCGGACAAAGTCATATCTCGTCGCCCTCTTCTAATTCCGGGGACAGTGCGGCCTGGCAAGGCCGCGTATTCTAGCGGGTGGGACTCCCGCCCGGGTAATCGCTAGCCACGAGCCCGGTATCGAGCCTTGCGGCGCGGCTGATAACAGGCGTGTCGATGCGTAGGCACGACAGCAGGCGAGGTGTAAGGGTAACGGGTGGAGCCGACCTTGAAGGTGTTGAGCCCCGAAAAGAAGATTGGTGAGTGCCGACGGGTTTGTCCCCCCGGCAGGCCACGACCTGCGCCGCGCCACGGCGAGCGGAGCGGGTACTCCCCGGGGTCCGAGGCCACGTCGAGCCTGACATTGAGAGCGCGCGGTCACCAGGGAGATCCGAGCATCGGTCCGCCGGAGGCGGGCACCCGCGAACAAGTGTCGAAAGCGAGGACGCGGGCGGCGATGCGCGGAAGTCGGAGCCACCTATAGTAGCGTTGATACCCGGTATCGCGGGCGGAGCGAAGGGGTGGCGGTTTGAGACAACGCACGAGTAAAACACGGCCCTACACCGAGAGGACTCTGACCGTGACCAGCAAGCTTGAGCGTTTCACACTGAAGGCGCGTACGGAACCGCACACGCGGTTTACGTCCCTGATGGGCATGCTGTTTGACCCGGAGGGGTTGCTTGATGAGCTTCGAGCGCCAGGACGGACGCAAGGCGCCCGGAGTCGACGGGGTCCGGAAGGACGACTATGCA
>JBFZDM010000287.1:0-5876 GCA_041307365.1 Chromatiaceae bacterium
TCGTACTCGTTCATCTGGCAGCCGTTGGTTTGGATGTAAAGCTTCTTCATTATGGGGCGGCAGAATAGGGGCAAAGGGGGGCAAAATCCAGCGAGCCGGCTGAGAGCATCAGCTTCGGCAACCTGATCGCGAATGCTTCGGAATCCTGTAGCGGATTCTCAAGCCTGCCGGGGGTGGGCAGCGAAACGCCAATGCGGCTCAAGGCCCCCGTCTTAGCGACATCCCTACCAGGAAACCGCCCCATCGGCAACGCCCTTTAGCATCTCGGCGACCTCGCGCATGGCGGCACTGTTGGCGGTCTCTTCCTCGGGGATGGCGCGATAGACGACGTAGGTCTTGCCCTCCTGGCCGGGCAGGGTATAGATGGAGAGGATGAAGGGGCAGTTGACCAGGCGGTTGGGATTCTCCTCGGCCATCTTGCGGGACAAGGTGGCGCTGCAGAACTCGATGGACTCGGCGCGGCTGTAGATGGGGCCGCCGATCCCGAGATCCTTGCCGGTGCGCTCCAGCATCTCGCCCAGGTGCATGACGTTGTTGATATAGAGCCCCCGCTCGGCGATGGCGTTCTTGGCGGCGTCGAGGACGGTGTCGAAGTCGCTCTCGCTCTCATAGACGGCGTAGGGCTCAGCAAGGGCGAGGCTGGGCAGGGTAAGGAGGGCGACGGATGCGAGGGCGCTGATTTTGTTCATAACGTCGATTCCGCTCGAATTGGAATGGATCGGGACTGGTTTGTTGGGGTTGCGGCCAGGGTAAATGAGGCCGGGCCTTCAGAAAAGACCGCTGATGGTGCCGTGGCGATCGATGTCGATATCCTGGGCGGCGGGGCGCTTGGGCAGGCCGGGCATGGTCATGATGCTGCCGGTGTAGATGACAACGAAGCCGGCGCCGGCGGAGACCCGGGCACCCTTGACTCTCAAACGGAAGCCCGTGGGCCGGCCATGCAGCTTGGGGTCGTCGGACAGGGAGGCCGGGGTCTTGGCGACGCAGACGGGCAAGCCGCCATAGCCCAGATTGGCGATGTGCTTGAGCTGTACCTGGGCCTCGCTGGAGAAGTCCACGCCATCGGCGCCATAAAGCTGGCGGGCGAGGATCTCGACCTTGTCCTCCAAGGCCATCTCCAGGTCGTAGAGGGGCTGGAACCGGGCCGGACCGGCGCTGGCCTCGACCACCCGTTGCGCCAGTTCCAGGCCGCCGGTGCCGCCGGCCTCGCGGTAGTCGGCGATCTCCGCTGGCACGCCCAGGTCGCGGCAGGCGGCCAGCACCTCCGCCAGTTCCTCGTCCCCGTCGTCGGCGAAGCGGTTGAGGCAGATCACCACCGGCAAGCCGAAGAGGTGCAGATTCTCGACATGCTTGGCCACGTTGGCGAGGCCGTGAATCTTGAAGGCGCGGCGGGTTACCACCAGGACCACGGCGTTGGGGGCCAGGCCGCCGGTGCGGCACTTGATGTGCAGAAATTTCTCAGCGCCGAGGTCGGCGCCGAAGCCGGCCTCGGTGACGGTGTAATCGGCCAGCTTGCGGGCCATGCGGGTGGCCGCCAGGGTATTGCAGCCATGGGCGATGTTGGCGAAGGGGCCGCCATGGACGAAGGCCGGCACCCCCTCGATGGTCTGCACCAGGTTAGGGTGCATGGCGTTCTTCATCAGGGCGGCCATGGCCCCCTGGACCCCCAGTTCCGCGGCATGAATGGGCCGTCCCAGGCCGTCGAAGCCCACCAGCACCCGCCCCATGCGCGCCTTGAGATCCATGAGGTCGGATGACAGACCCCAGATGGCCATGATCTCGGAGGCGGCGGTGATCTCGAAGCCATCCTCGCGCATGACGCCGTTGGCTCCGGCGCCCTCCAGGCCCAGCAAAATGCTGCGCAGGGAGCGGTCGTTCATATCGATGACCCGCTTCCACAGCACCTTGCGGGGGTGGATCTCCGGCATGTTGCCCTGGTGCAGGTGATTATCCACCAGGGCCGCCAGCAGATTGTGGGCGGCGGTGACGGCGTGCAGGTCGCCGGTGAAGTGGAGATTGATCTCCTCCATGGGCAGGACCTGGGAATAGCCACCCCCCGCCGCACCGCCCTTGAGTCCCATGCAGGGGCCCAGGGAGGGCTCGCGGATGGCGGCCATGGCCCGCTTGCCCAGCCGCGCCAGGGCCTGGGTCAGACCGATGGTGGTGGTAGTCTTGCCCTCGCCGTGCTTGGTCGGGGTCATGGCGGTGACCAGGATGAGGCGGCCGTCGGGACGCTCCGCCAGCCGTTCCATGACCGCGAGGGGTACCTTGGCCATGTAGGGGCCATAGGCATGGAGTTCGTCGGCCTTGAGGCCCAGACCGGCGGCGATGTCCGCGATGGGGCGCGGGGCCGCCTCGCGGGCAATGTCGATGTCGGGCCTCATGGAGTTGCTGCCTCCGCCAGGGCCACCGGCGGTCCGAAACTGCCGAGCAGACCTATCAGGGCCTCCCGGCTCAGGATGCGCTGATTGTAGTAGTCCAGGATCAGCTTCATGTCGAAGCGCAGGCGCAGGCCCGGCGGTGGGGCCTCGGGAGCGGCGGGGTCGCTGGCGATGACGGTGATCTCATCCCGGGCCACCCCTTCCCAGGCGGCCAGGCGCTCGGCGAGGACGGCTGGCGAGAGGCCATCCAGGGCGCCCTCGTCCAGCTCGCCCGTCAGGGTCATGGCGTCGTCGTTTTCCACCAGGGGGACGCCAAAGCAGTAATCGATGCCCAGCTTGTCGCGCAGGACGTCCGCCACGCAACTGAAGCCCCGAAAGCCCAGGGCGATCTTGTAACCCATGGCCTTGAGGGTCTGGATAAGTTCCAGGGTGCCGGAACCCGCCTCCACCGCCCGCGCCACATTGGTCACCACCTCCAGGGGCAGACCCTCCAGGCAGCCGGCGGCCCGACCCAGGCAGTCACATTCGCCCCGCCCCAGGGCACCTTCGAGTTCGGTGGCGGGTATGCCGGCCAGGCGTAGGATTTCCTCCTGGGTCGCCCGATCCATGAGGCTGGCGCGGATGTCGAACAGCAGGACGCGCTTCTTCTTGTTGAAGACATCCTCGCTCTGGAAAAGGGTATCGATACCCAGCTCGCCCATGCGCTGGCGCAGGACCCCCTTGAGATTTTCCAGGGGGATGGCGCACCGGTGCATATCGACCATCAGCTCCATGAGGAAGACCCCTTCGCGGGCGATCATCTCGGCCAACTCCACATTGATGTTGTAGGTCTTGAGCAGGCCCGCCACCGCGGCGACGATACCCGGCCGGTCCCGGCCCAGCAGGATGAGCAGCAGGTGACGCCGGACGCCAGCCCTCGGCTGGGGCCGGTACTCGTCCACCGCCAGGTCCAGACCCGTCTCCGCGGACAGGCGCGCCACCAGGGCCGGCAACTCCCCCTCCGGCAGGCTGGAGTCGGCCAGGTCCACCACCATGAAGAGGGTGAAGAGGCCATGGAGCACATCCTGGCGCAGATCGATGATATTGCCCTGCATCGCCGCCACCGGGGTGGTGATCTTCTCCACCAGTCCCACCGCGTCCGGGCCCGTGCCAAAGATGATGTAGAGCTTCTGATTCATGTGGAGGCCTCGGGGTGTTTATTGCATTGTCGGCGGGAGGGTGCCATCAAGCGGTCGGGATCGTCCCCGGCGGAGCATCCGGGTTCCGGTAGCACAGGACCCGCTGGTCGAAGGCGCTGGCCCAGATCGTCAACCCAGTCTGAGTCTGGTCATTGGTCGGATCGATAACCCGCACGGCATGCGCCAAGGGTGTCGCCTCGGGGAGGAGTTCCGCCAACCGGTTCGGCGATTGCTCGAAGAACTCCAGGCTCCAGTGATTGCCAGCCCGCCCCGGGAAGAGGGCCAGGTAAAGCATATCCATCTCCACCAGATCGTTGAAGAAGTGCGTGCCGAGGGAGACATCGGGCACCAGGTTCTCCCGCATCGCCACGATCTCGCACAGCACCGCCACGGTGTCGATCTCGGCGAAGGAGACGGGCACCCCCAGCAGGGGCATGGTCGTGCCCCAACGCCCCGGTCCCAGGAGCATGACCTTTCGGCTCTGAGCTCTGCCATCCAGATGCAGGAGGCGGCCAATGAGCCGTGCCACCGCATAGCGGTCCTGCATCGGCATTTGCCCATAGACCCCGGGCATCACATAGATGATGCGATCGATGGGGTGCTGCCGGCTTTTGCCGATCACGGCGCCGGATGCCTCCAGCAGGATCTCCTCCGTGGCATCCGCCGCCGGCAGGGTCGCCGCGGCGATATCGGCGGCGACCTGGAGGGGGCGGCATTGCACGAGATTGATCTTGTAATGGTCGTCACTGGAGAAATTGGCGGTGAACTCGATATCCACCGGGTAATCGTAGGCCTCCTCGAGAATCCCCAGCATCTGCCGCATGTCGGTGACGAAGGGGGTCTTCGCCAGGAGGTGATCGAAGGTCAGGAGTTGGGCCGTCGGAGGCGGCAAACCCTGATGGGCGGCACGGCGGACGAGCCCCTCGTCCGGTGAGGCGAAGATGCGCAGGGGGAGATCGTCCTTGCGGCTCGTCATGTCCGCGAACTCGATGGCCACCACCTGGCTGGCGTCCAGGTCGATCACGTCCACGCGCCGCTGGGAATATTGCCGCACCTCGTCGTCGTCGCTCTCGGGGCGCCGCTGAGGCGCATTGAGGGCCACCACCCGGGTGTAGTCGTCGTCGGAACGGTCCACGGCCCGGGTACCCAGGCCGAACACCAGCCGGACCATGCCCGCGGAGGGGTCGATTAGGCGGTTCCAGACATAGGGGTTCTTCGACAGACCTACCCCGGCGACCTGAGGGAAGAAGTGGTTGCCGTAGCGTCTGCCCGACACCCGCTGCACCAGCAGCGACATCTGCTCGTCCCGGTCCAGAAGCCCCCGCTGCTCGCGATAGCGCAGGGCCTTCTCGCTCAGGGTACTGGCGTAAATGGTCTTGACGGCGGCAAGGAAGTCGTCGAGGCGCTTCTGGTGGGAACCCTGGTTGGCGCAGAAGACGCTTTCGTATTTGCCCGCGAAGGCGTTGCCGTAACTGTCCTCGAGCAGGCTGCTGGACCGTACTATGATCGGAGACTGGCTGAAATAGTCGAGCATCTCCGCGAACTCGTCCAGGAGATCGGGCGGAAAGCGTCCCGTGATAATGCGCCGGCGGGCCTCGTGGAGGTCGTCGATGAGGGCTTCGTGACATCCGATTTGACGCTGGCGGTGCAGCCAGCAACCGTTGTCCACCAGATAGGAATAATAGACATCGGAGCCGATGAAGAAGGAGTCGTGGGCCTCCAGCAGGGTGCGCCAGCGGGGGTCGATGCGGCGCAGGATGGCGCGGGCCAGCAGCATGCCCACCGATTTACCGCCGATGAGTCCGGTACCGATGATGCGCTTCCAGATCGTCAGGAGATCACCCAGGTCGAGGTATTTTTCCGCCAGACTCAGCACCCGCTCTTCCCGGCTGAATACCATCCTCACCAGGGTCCGAAAGACCTCCTCGGCATCCTCCCCAGCTTCCTCCCCATCCTCTAGCAGCTCCCAGATATGCTCGGCCTGAAGAAAGGTGCGATTCCACTTGCCGAGCCGAAAATGCACCGCGTCAAGACCCGCCCACGGCTTGGCGGTCAAGATATCGGCAATGGTGGCGCTGTCCGAGATGGGCGTGAAGTGATCGCCCTCCCAGACGTGCAGCATGTACATGGTGGGTGAATAGCGGTGCTCGACCTTGCCCGGCTGGATATAGACCGTACCCCGATGGCGATACACTTCGGTCAGGATCTGGGTGGTCCGGGTGATGGGACCCGTGGCCTGCACCGAATGGGTGTTACGTAGCAGGGGGAAATAGGCCACCGATTCCAGATCGAAGACATAGGGGCAGGTCAGCATGAA
>JBFZDM010000295.1:0-2707 GCA_041307365.1 Chromatiaceae bacterium
TTCCGCCCGCGCCTGCTCCAGGGATTGGCTGTCCCGGCCCAGGAGGGCGACGCAAACACCCTTCGCGGCCAGGGCCTGGCAGACGGCGCGCCCAAGATTGCCGGCGGCGCCAGTAACGACGGCGACTTTTCCCGTGAGTTCTGACATGGGGTGACCCCCCTAGTTGGTCGTTGCACTGGCCAGGGCCCTCTTCTTCAGGGCTGGTACCCATCGGACCCCTGTCCCCTGCCCTCCTTACCCTGGGCGAGGGCGCAAGACCCGCGAGTCTCGCCGGCCTCCTGCCTGTATGATAGCCGCATCTCACCCTCCAGTGACACCGCCACCGTGGATTCGCCACCGCGCCCAACGCCATCGAGCATCCGGTATTGCCGCCGGAGGTCAGCTTCTGGCCCTGCTGGAGCACCCTGGCCATGACGGAGTGGCTCTTCCTGCTCCTGCCCCTGGCCGCCGCCTCCGGCTGGTGGGCCGCCCAGCACGGCCCCCGCCGTGCCGGTGGCGCCGGGACCCCGGATCCAGCTTATTTTCGCGGCCTGAACTATCTCCTGGACGACCAGCCGGACAAGGCCATCGATGTCTTCGTCAAGCTGGCGGAAATGGACAGCGAGACCGCCGAGGTCCAGTTGGCCTTGGGGGGCCTCTTCCGGCGGCGGGGCGAGGTGGATCGGGCCATTCGCATCCACCAGGGCCTCATGGCCCGTCAGGACCTTGCCAAGCGCTTGCGGGCCCTGGCTCTCCAGGAATTGGCCCACGACTACATGCGCGCCGGTCTCTTCGACCGCGCCGAGCGCCTCTTCGAGGAGCTGACGGAATTTCGCGACCATCGCCGCCGCGCCCTGAGCAACCTGCTGGACATTTATCAGCAGGAAAAGGACTGGCGCCGCTGCCTGGAGACCGCCGACCGGCTCCAAAGCCTGACCGGCGACACCCTGGCTCCGGCAATGGCCCAGTATCATTGCGAACTGGCGGTTGAGGCCCTGCGCCAATATGACGACGAGCAGGCCCAGGCCTGTCTGCGTGACGCCCTGGCAACGGACGCCACCTGCGTCCGCGCCACCCTGCTCCAGGCGCGCCTGGCCCTGGATCGCGGCGAGGCGGACCGCGCCATCCTGCTCTACCGTCGGGTCGGCGACCAGGGGCCACGCCTTCTCCCCGAGATCCTCCCCGGGCTGCTGGAAGCCTTTCGCGGCCGCCCGCCCTCGGACCTGCTTGAAACCCTGCGCTCCCTGCATCGGGACCACCCCAACGGCGCCCTCCTCCTGGCCCTGGCGGATGCGGTCGAGCGCGTGGAGGGACGCCAGCCGGCGATCCGCCTGCTGGTCGAATATGTGGGCGCCCATGCCGACCTGGGCGCCGTCGAGCGCCTGCTGGAGCTGCGCGAACTGCCCCTGTCCGCCGAAGGAGCCGAGGCCCTGGAGATGCTGCGCACCCTGGGCCGGGTGGTAAGGCATCTGCGCTCGCGCCAGCCCCGCTATCAGTGCGATCATTGTGGTTTCGTCGCCCGTCGTCTCCACTGGCAATGCCCAGGGTGCAAGCATTGGGCCAGCATCCTGCCGGTCCAGCCCGCGCGCATCGGCGATGGGGGGGAAACGGCCATTTCCGTGGCAAAATAAGAGGGAAAATCAGTTGGAGCAAGATCCGCGCATCATCGTTGCCCTTGACTTCCCGCGCCAGGAACCAGCCCTGGCCCTGGCCGAGTGCCTGGACCCGCGCCGCTGCCGGCTCAAGGTCGGCAAGGAGATGTTCACCCGTCTCGGCCCGGCCTTCGTCGAGCGCCTGGGCGCCATGGGTTTCCAGGTCTTTCTCGACCTCAAGTTCCACGACATCCCCAACACGGTGGCGGCCGCCTGCGCGGCGGCGGCGGACCTGGGGGTCTGGATGGTCAACCTCCACGCCGCCGGCGGCCGCCGCATGATGGAGGCCGCGCGGGAACGGCTGGCGCAAGGCGCCGATCCGCCTCTGCTGATCGCCGTCACCGTCCTGACCAGCCTGGACGCCAGCGACCTGGAGGCCATCGGCTGCCCCGGCGATCCCCGGCAAAGGGTACTGCGGCTGGCAACCCTGGCTCGCGACGCCGGCCTGGATGGCGTGGTCTGCTCGCCCCTGGAGGCGGCGCCCGTTCGGGCCACGCTGGGCCCGAACTTTCGGCTGGTGACGCCCGGTGTCCGCCCCGCCGGCGCCGCTGTCGGCGACCAGAAGCGGGTCATGACCCCGGCCGAGGCCCTGCACGCTGGCGCCGACTACCTGGTCATTGGCCGGCCTATCACCGGCGCCGCCGACCCCTTGACGGCGCTGGAAGAAATCGAGGACGAGATGCGAACGGGGCAATAATGAGGGTTGGTCCCCGGCCCAGCCGTGGGCCCAGGGCTTGTCATACCCGACCCATATCGGTTTTCGGCGTTGGACCGCGGGCAAATCGTAAATATTTCGACTGGCCGCAGCCTACCGACCACTCTAGTCATAGCACCCCCGGCATCCGCGTGGATGCGGGGAAGTCAATTTTAGCGAGGATGTCCGATGACCATGATTCGCAAGGCCGTGTTTCCCGTCGCGGGACTCGGGACCCGCTTCTTGCCAGCCACCAAGGCGAGCCCCAAGGAGATGTTGCCCGTGGTGGACAAGCCGCTCATCCAGTATGCGGCGGAGGAGTCCGAGGCGGCGGGCATCAGCCAGTTGGTGTTCGTCACCGGCCGGGCCAAGCGCTCGATCG
>JBFZDM010000299.1:0-3338 GCA_041307365.1 Chromatiaceae bacterium
CAGGACCAGCCCGAAGATGGCCGGCATGTCGCGGGTCATGGCCCGCCGCGCCCCCTCGGTCATGTTGCCGTGGTTCATGCCGTAATCGAGGTTGATGAACAGCATGATGAAGGCCAGACCCGACAGGGCGGCGGTGATGAGGAAATAGACCGGTACCATGCCGCCAAACCAGAAGGGTCGCATGGCCATCATGCCGAACACCGAGCCCAGGGTGGCATGAGCAAAGATCACGGTGACGAGCGAGGCGATGCCGATCGCCTTGCTGTGGGTACTGGTCCAGTCCCCCTTCTGAACCAGCAGGAACTTCCAGATGAGCAAGAACAGGTAGCTGGTGTAGAAGAGCCCCATCCACCACATCGGCGAGGAGGTGGCGAAGTTGGTGGGGATGACCCAGAGCATGCGGATCGGGTTGCCGATCTCCAGCCCCAGGGCAATGAAGCCGGTGACCAGGGTGGCGATGGCGCCCCAGATGCAGCGCTTGGCGATGGGGTAGAAGTCCTTCAGGCCGAACACCGTCGCCAGCGAGGCGACGAAGGTCAGGCCGGTGGAGGTGAGTACGAAGAAGACATAGGTGGCCGCCGGCAGGCCCCAGGCGAGGTTGCTGTCGGTGTTGAAGGATGCATGGCCCTGGACGAGCAGGCCGATGGCGGCGATGACGCCGAGGACGATGCCCACGGCGCCGGCCCCGATGCGCAGGTTCGAGATGCGCGAGATGCAGGCCTCGCAGGGCACGAGATTCGTAGCGGTTGTCATGTGCTGTGCTCCCTAGGGATCAGGACTTATCGGGGCGGCTGAAGCCGGGGACTGTGCCGTGCTCGCCGAGGTAATAGACCTGGGGCTTATTGCCGGTATGCTCCAGGAGGCGCACGCCGCGCTTGTCGGCGATGAGCCGGTTGACGGTGCTGTTGGGGTTGTCCAGATCGCCGAAATAGCGGGCCTTGGGGGCGCAGGTGCGCACGCAGGCCGGAACGAACTCCTTGAGCGCCGGGTCGGCCTCATCCAGGTCCGCCACCCCAGCCGGGGCCTTGGAGACCTTGTGGTGGCAGAAGGTGCACTTGGAGACCACCCCCTTGGGCTGTATGCCGATCCCCTTGGTCCAGTCGGAGTGGGGGTTCTGGTAGGGCGGACTCCATTGCTGCCCGTCCTGGCCGGGAAAGACGTCCTTGAGGTCCGGCGCGAAGAGGGGCTTTTCGTCGGTGTAGAAGCGCACCCCATAGGGGCAGGCGATCATGCAGTATTTGCAGCCGATGCACTTGTTCCAATCGATGAGGACGAAGCCGTCGGCGTCCTTGTAGGTTGCCTTGGTCGGGCAGACGTGCATACAGGAGGGGTTCTCGCAGTGCATGCAGGGCCGCGGGAACCACTTGACATTAACGCTCGGGAACTTGCCCTCGTGGTAGTAGAGCACGTCCTGCCAGGACTCGCCTGGCAGGGTGTTGTTTTCCATCGCGCAGGCCGTGCTGCATGCCTGGCAGCCGGTGCACTTATCCAGGTCTATGACCATTCCCCACTTTGCCATTTGCTTGACTCCTCGAATTGGTTGCTTAGGCGCGCTCGACGGTAACGGTGCCGGTGTAGTAGCTGGCCAGACCCGAGATTGGATCCGAGGCGTTCTCGGTCAGGTCGCCCGAGTGGCCGACGCCGCGGTCCTGGGTCCAGCGGGTGAGGGTGGACCAGTGCCCCTGCTCCATGGGCAGGACCACGGTATCGGGGCGGGTCCCCTCGAAGTACCGGCAATAGGCCTCGATAGCGCCGACGGACGACTTGATGCGCACCCGGTCGCCGTTCTTGATGCCGCGGCTGCGCGCCGTGTCGGGATGTATCTCCAGATAGACGGTGCGATTGCCGCCCTGCATCGGTTGTTGGTAGGCAATGGCCGTGGGCAGGTTGGCGCCGCGGCCCTCGGCGTGCATGGCCGTCTTGGGGGTGACGAAGTGCAGGTCGCCGCCGCCAGTGTGCCTGGGCGGCACCCACTGAATCAGGCCGATGCGCTCCGCCGGGATATTCAGCTTCTTGCTGAAGTTGTCGGCGTGCTTCTCCAGGAAGCCGGATTTGAGCTCGAACTTGCCCGAGGGGGTCTTGAAGAGCTTCTCCTTCACCGCTGCCACGGACATGATGGAGTTGTATCCCCGCCCGTCCCATTCGTAGAACTCGCCGCGGAAATAGCGCCAGTGGTAGGGCTTCTTGTACCAGACCCCCTTTTCCTTCCAGCTCTCGAAGGAGTTCACCCCGTTGTCGCCGGGGTCCTTCTCAAAGCCCTTGGCCAGGTGACGGATGACGTTCTCGGTGCTGCCGAGGGCCTTGTAATACTCGCCCATGGGTCCTTTCATCCGCTTGCCGATCTCGATCAGGATGTCGCCATAGACCTTGGTGTCGTGGACGGGCTTGACCGCCGGGACGCGCAACTGGGCCATGGGCCAACCCTCGAAGGGATAGGTCGGGGCGTCCTGGAGCCGCTCCAGGTAGGTGTGATCCGGGACTATGATGTCCGCGTACATCGCCGTCTCGGCCCCATAGGGCGAGGTGTCGATGATGAAGACGTCCTTGAACGCCTCCTCCCACACCTGGCCATTGGGCGCCGTCCAGATGGGGTTGGTGAGGTAAAACAGGGCGGTGTCAAGCTTGTAGGGGTCGCCCTTCAGATGGTTCGGGCCGGCCTCCTGCATCATGGTGCCGGCGGTGGGCCAGCGCTCGGTCTTGGCCATGTCGATGCGCGGCAACTGCTTCCAGGCCCCGTCCTTGGCCCAGTCGTCCATGTAGTCGTCGGCCTTCACCGGCAGCTCGCCGTAGGATGGCCCCATCTGGTAGTGCATCCCCCCCTTGGCGAACAGCGAGCCGGTGAGGGCATTAAGGGCATGGATGGCCATGCCGTTGTAGGTGCCATTGCTGTGGGCGGTGGGGCCGCGCTCGAAGATGGCCATGGCCGGCCGCGTGGAGCCGAACTCCCGGGCAACGTCGCGGATGTGCCGGGCGGGGATGGTGGTGACGGTCTCGGCCCATTCGGGGGTGCGGTCCTTGAGCTCCTGGTTCCACCAGTCCTCCAGCCCCAAGGTCCAGCGCTCGACGAAGCTCCCCGCGGGGATCGGCTGTCCAGTCACGAAAAGGTTCTGGCCGTCTTGGAAGTCGCCCACGAACTCCCTTTCCCACAGCCCCTCGGTGAGCATCACATGGGCGATGGCGAGCGCCATGGCCCCATCGGTGCCGGGCTTGATGTAGAGGGCGCGGTCGGCGGCGGCGGTGGTGGCGTTGGCGTGGACATCGACCACCGTCACCCGCGTCTTGGGGCTCTTGGTGCGCATGTGGCCCCACATCTGCATCAGGTAGTTGTAGGGGCGGAA
>JBFZDM010000303.1:0-2644 GCA_041307365.1 Chromatiaceae bacterium
TAGAGGCTGGCGCACCAGCGCCCAGACGTGGATCCCACCACCATGATCGAGAAGTTGCTCATCGCCAACCGAGGGGAAATCGCACTGCGCATCCTGCGCGCCTGCCGCGAACTCGGGATCAAGACCGTCGCCGTCCACTCGGAAGCGGACCGGGAACTCAAGCATGTGTTGCTGGCGGACGAGACCGTCTGTATCGGCCCAGCCCAATCGGCTGGGAGCTATCTGAACATACCCGCCATCATCAGCGCCGCCGAGGTCACGGATACGGTGGCCATTCATCCCGGCTATGGTTTTCTCTCGGAGAATGCCGACTTCGCCGAGCGGGTGGAGCGGAGCGGCTTCATTTTCGTCGGCCCCAAGCCAGAGACCATCCGCCTCATGGGCGACAAGGTCTCCGCCATCCGCGCCATGCAGGCCGCGGGGGTACCCTGCGTCCCCGGTTCCGACGGCCCCCTGGACGACGACAAGAAGCGCACCATCAAACTGGCCCGGGAGATCGGCTACCCGGTCATCATCAAGGCCTCCGGCGGTGGGGGCGGACGCGGCATGAGAGTGGTCCATGCCGAGGCCACCCTGCTCAACTCCATCGCACTAACCCGCGCCGAAGCGACGGCCGCCTTCGGCAATCCCATGGTTTACATGGAGAAATTTCTGGAGAACCCGCGCCACGTCGAGTTTCAGCTCCTTGCCGACACTCAGGGCAACGCCATCCACCTGGGCGAGCGCGACTGTTCCATGCAGCGCCGCCATCAGAAGGTGGTCGAGGAGGCCCCAGCGCCAGGAATCACGGCGGAGCAGCGCCGAACCATCGGGGAGCGTTGCGCCGAGGCCTGCCGCCGCATCGGCTATCGCGGTGCCGGTACCTTTGAGTTTCTCTACGAGAATGGTGAATTCTTTTTCATCGAAATGAATACTCGGGTCCAGGTCGAACACCCGGTGACCGAGATGATCACGGGGGTGGATATCGTCAAGGAACAGATTCTCATTGCCGGCGGCGAGCGCCTCCACTACACCCAGGACGACATTCGCATTCATGGCCACGCCATCGAATGCCGCCTCAACGCCGAACACCCCGAGACCTTCATCCCCAGCCCTGGACGCATCCAGGAATTCCACGCCCCCGGCGGGCCCGGCATCCGCATGGAGACCCATATCTACAGCGGCTACTATGTGCCGCCCTACTACGACTCCATGATCGGCAAGCTCATCGCCCACGGCGAGGACCGCAATTCCGCCTTGGCGCGCATGAGCAACGCCCTGCGCGAGACGGTCATCGACGGCATCCATACCAACCTGCCACTCCAGCGACGCATCCTCACCGACGCCGCCTTCCGCGCCGGGGGGGTCAATATCCACTATCTGGAAAAGAAACTGGGGCTTTAGTGACCACTCCAGGCCTGGAATAGGGCCCGGCGCGGCGGGTCCCATGCGGGACCCTGGACGGCGGGGGTGCTGTCGCCAATTCTACAAGGACCTATTGTCGGCGGGTCCCACGGGGGACGGCCTAACCCAAGCCTTTCCGTCATTCACGCCATAGCGAACCGCGAATCCAAGATGCCCTGGCTGCAAGTCACCCTCGCCACCGACCGGGAGCGGGCAACCCTGATCGAGGCGGCCCTGGAGAACGCCGGCGCCCTGGCCATCACCCTGAGCGATGCCGGCGACGAGCCCCAACTGGAGCCACCACCCGGCGCCACCCCACTCTGGGGCCAGGTCCAGGTCATCGCCCTCTTCGAACCAGACGGCGACACTCGGCGGCGCGCCGAGGCCCTGGCCGCCTCCCTGGCCGGGCACCTGGCTGACCCACCCCGCTTCGAGCGCATCGAGGACCAGGCCTGGGAACACACCTGGAAGGACGACTTCGCACCGACCCGCTACGGCGAGCGTCTCTGGGTCTGCCCGCGCGGCCAGCGGCCCGAGGATGACAGCCCGGACAGGGTCATCGTGGCACTGGACCCGGGTCTTGCCTTCGGCACCGGCCACCACCCGACCACGGCCCTGTGCCTGCGTTGGCTCGATGGCGCCGATCTGGCCGGCAGCCGCTTGATCGACTACGGCTGTGGTTCCGGCATCCTCGCCATCGCCGCCCTTAAATTAGGCGCGGCCCAGGCTCTGGCGATCGATCACGACCCTCAGGCCCTGGAGGCGACTCTCGCGAACGCCACCGAGAATGATGTCGCCCTCCGACTGCGGATCCTGATGCCGAAAGACATACCAGAGGGTTTGCCGGAGGAAAGGGTCGACCTCCTGGTTGCCAACATCCTTGCCGGTCCCCTCATCGAGCTGGCGCCCGAGCTCGCGGCCCTGGTGCGCCCCGGCGGCGAATTGGCCCTGTCGGGCCTGCTGGTCGATCAGATCGAGTCCCTCGCCACCGCCTACGCCCCCTGGTTCGACCTGGAGCCGCCGCAAATTCTCGAGGACTGGGTCCTGCTCGCCGGGACCCGCCGGGAGGGGGATGCGAAGCCGTGACGGACCAGGCCAATCCCCCGCCGCCAGGCCATCATCCGGCCCAGAACCCGCCCAGGCCACTGCGCATCGGCCCCCTCACCCTCGTCAACAATCTGATCCTCGCCCCCATGGCGGGAGTGACGGACCGCCCCTTCCGCGAACTTTGCCGCCACCTGGGGGCCGGGCTGGCCGTCTC